>CAMLKX010000035.1 GCA_946480515.1 uncultured Sphingomonadaceae bacterium
AGGAAAATAGATCTCCAACCAGGATATCGACCAGCTGCTCCGCTGCGGTCATTTTCGGTAGCTTGGCGGCAAGCGCGGGATTTGCCTTCACGAACCAATCACTCGGCTCGTTGAAATGGCTGTCGACGTCGATGATTCGCACGGTGCGAATCCTCCGCAACGGTTTGCGTAATTTCTGCCGGTCTACACAGGGCGTCAAGCCGCTTCCAAAGTGAATATGCGCCGAGTTGCGTAGAGATCAGGCTTCTGTCGTGTTGCGTGCCAGTGTTCTATAGTCCCGCTGAAGCGGCGGGTCCAACGACGCCACCATGGGTCGAGCATTCAGTAGGCCGATGCCGGGTGAGAGGAGCGGGGCATGAGCCGAACGATTCTGGTGACCGGGGCCCGTTCCGGAATTGGCAGGGCGACGGCCGAGCGTCTGGGCGCCGACGGCGACCGAGGGGGGCGGACGAGCATCGTCGAGGATGCGCATCGCCTCGTTCCTGATGGATTGGAGGGAGTTCTGGCAGGAGCGGGAATCTCGCAGCCAGGTCCCATTATCTACCCGCCCAGATCATCTTCATCGATGGCGGGACCGACGCCATCTTGCGCGCCGCGCAGGTGTGAGCCGCGTAGGACTGTTAGGTCCGAACGCGCGCTAGCTTTGCAGCCGCGGGGCTCGCACGCCCGCCCGCTCGCAAGCCAACTGTAGCAGGGCGGAATAATCCTTGCCTGCATAATCGCTTGCCCGTGCGCCGCCATAGACCGCGTGCGCGGCAGCGCCGACGGGAAGGCCAATACGTTGCTCCACAGCAGCGGTCATCGCGAGCGTCAAATCCTTGAAGGCGAGATCGATCGTGAAACCCGGCTGAACGTCGCCCTTGAGGACTTTGTTCACCATCAGCGTGTGCAGCTGCCCGTTCTGAGCGGTGGTGGCACCCGTGACCTCGAGGATCGTTTCGATGTCCAATCCCAGCTTGGTTCCGAGAGCGACAGCTTCGGCACACACTTCAGCGACAGTCAAAAGGAGGAAGTTGTTGATCAGCTTCATGCGGCTGCCCATGCCGGCCGCGCCGCAGCGGAAGATGGCCGTGCCCATGGCTTGAAGCAGGGGTTCGACGCGAGCGTAGCTTTCGTCATCGGCACCCACCATGAACAGCGACTCGCCGCGCTCGGCATGAAGGACGAGCCGACCGACCGGGCTGTCAACGAAGGGAACTCCCTTGTCGGCACAGGCCTTGGCCACGCGGTCCGTCCCATTGGCATCGATGGTCGACATGTCGAGGAGGAGCGACCCCTGATCGATGTTCGCCAGAACTCCATCGGCGCCAAGCACGACGGCTTCGACGTGCGGTGTTGCGGGCAGGCAGGTGACGACGATCTCCGCGCCGCGGGACGCTTCGGCGATTGAGGAGGCCTTGCGCGCGCCAAGCTCGACGATCTGATCCGCGCGTGCGGAATCGAGATCATACGCATTAACATCGAAGCCCTTGCGTTGAAGGTTCTTCGCTAGCGGCAAGCCCAACGCACCCAGTCCAATGAAGCCAACTTTCTGTGCCACATTCCACTCCTACTGCTGGCCGCGTTCGCCGCTGCTTATAATTTGGTCGCGATAACTCCAGCCGTCGCCAGCTCGTCAAGCTCTGACTGCGACAGACCAACCTCTCGCGCCAGAACCGCGAGCGTGTTCTCGCCGGAGCGGGGCGGCGCCGCACGGTAGTTCGGCGGCGTTGCCGAGAATTTCGCCGGGAAACCCAAGACGCGAACTTCGGTGCCGTCAGAGCGGGTCAGGGTTTGCACCAGCTCCCGCGCTTCGATCTGCGGATCAGCCAGAATCTCGGGGATTTCGTTGACTCGGCCCGCGGGCAGCCCAGCCGCATCCATCGCGGCCAGCAGATCAGCCGACGACCATGTCGCAATCAATGGCCGAAGCTCGTCCTGAAGCGCCTTGCGATTAGGACTTCGTGCCCCATTGTCGATGAACCGCGGATCGTCGGCCAGCTCCGGGCGGCCCAGCAGCGTGCAAAAGGCGCGAAACTGCCGATCATTGCCGAGGGCCACCAGGATCTCACCATCGGAGCAATGAAAGTCCTGGTAGGGCACAGTCGTCGGGTGCTCGTTGCCGAGCCTGCGCGGCCGCATTTCCCCGTTCAACCAGTTCGAGGCCTGCATCGAAAGCAGCGACACCTGGCTGTCGAGCAGAGCCACGTCGAGATACTGTCCCTCTCCGGTAACGTCGCGGTGGTGGAGCGCAGCGAGGATCGAAATCGTGGCGTAAAGGCCTGTCGACAGGTCGCTGATCGGAATGCCGACCTTGAGCGGGCCTTCTCCGGCTTCTCCGTCCGGCCGCCCGGTCACGCTCATCAGGCCGCTCATGCCCTGGATCAGGAAGTCATAACCCCCCCGATCCTTGTACGGCCCGTGCTGGCCGAAGCCGGTGATCGAACAGTAGATCAGCTTCGGGTTGGCGGCGCGTAGCGATTCATAATCGAGACCATATTTCTTCAACCCGCCGACCCGGAAATTCTCCACAAGGATGTCGCAGTCGGCGGCCAACTTGCGGATCAACTCGGCCCCGCGAGGGTCGGCAAGATTGATCGCGAGCGAATGCTTGTTGCGGTTGGCACAGAGATAATAGGCGGAGTCGCGGGAGCCGTCCGGAAGGAACGGCGGTCCCCACCGGCGCGTATCGTCCCCTTGCCCGGGCTGCTCGATCTTGAAGATCTCCGCGCCAAGGTCGCCGAGAATCTGGGTGCACCACGGTCCGGCAAGCACGCGTGACAGATCAAGCACCTTCAGCCCGGTCAGCGGGCCGGTTGGAGTCACGACCGCGCCTGATTCATTCTGGTCCATCAGCAGTCCTTCAGCTGCGGGCTGCGCTTTTCGAGGAAAGCAGCGACGGCCTCTTCATGATCTTGCGTGTGATGAGCGAGGGCCTGGTAGGCCGCCGAAAGCTCGAGCAATGGCGCGAGCTTCATATCCTGACCTTCGCGCAGCAGCCTCTTGGCCAGCCGGACCGCGGGGCTCGGGTTCGCGGCGATTCGCCGAGCGATCTCCTGTGCTCGCGGCAGAAGCTGGTCCGGCGCGACTACTTCGGTCACCAGGTCGTATTCGAGCGCGGTCTGCGCATCGATCATGTCGCCGGTCAGTGTCATCAGGCTCGCCTTCGCCATGCCAATGATGCGGGGAAGCAGCCATGCACCCCCATCGCCGGGGACAATTCCCAGCTTCACGAAGCTCTCGGCGAACTTCGCAGTGTTCGAGCTTATGCGGATGTCGCACATGCAGGCGAGATCAAGTCCGGCTCCAATCGCCGGCCCATTGATGGCGGCGACGACCGGAACTTCCAGCTCATAAAGCGCAAGAGGGATGAGCTGGATGCCGCGGCGATATTTGTTGCGCAGTTCATAAGCAGAGCCGGCAAACATCCCGCTCTTTTCGCGCATGTTCTTGACGTTCCCGCCAGCACAGAATGCGCTTCCGGCACCGGTCAGCACGACCGCGCGGATTGAAGCATCGGCGGTCACCTGATCACACAGTTCTTCGATCTCCCGAATATGGTCCGCCTCCGAGATCGCGTTCCTCTCCTGAGGACGGTTGAGGGTGACGGTGATCACCGCATCCTCTCGATCGATGATTAAGAACGGATCCACTGGAGTCCTCCGGGTGAGATTGTCTTCGCCAGAGTGGCTAGGCGGCGCATCCTTCCAAGGCTAATATTGATTCATCGCCGAGTGATACTCGAAAGCTATCATGGAACTTCGCCAACTTCGCTATTTCACCACCATCGCCGAGACTTTGAATTTTCATCGCGCTGCCGAGCGGTTGAACGTGTCGCAGCCGCCGCTGACGGTCGCCATCCGCAAGCTTGAGGAGGAACTTGGGGCGCCGCTGTTCGTCCGCGAGGCGAGGGGCGTCTCGCTGACTGCTGCGGGCGAGGCCGCACTTCCATTTGCTCGCTCGGCGCTGGTCCAGGCTGACCTGGTGCGGCAGGCCACGCGCGAAGGGAATGAAGGTGAGCGCGGGCGCCTTCTGATCGGGTTCATCGGTTCGGCCGTCTTCGCGCTTCTCCCGATGATCATTCCGGAGTTTCGGAGCCGTTTCCCCGGGGTTGCGCTGGTTCTTCAGGAGGCGACGAGCGTCGACATTGTCGATCGGGTCCGAAGCGGCGAGCTCGATGTCGGATTTGTACGCCTTCCATTGCTCGAAGCGGAGCAGCTCGACGTGGAGGTGGTTGAGCAGGATCATCTGGTTGCCGCAGTTGCAACTTCACACCCGCTGGCGTCTCGCCAAACACTCGCGTTGAGCGCCCTTGCGGATGAACCGTTCATCATCTTTCCAAAAAGCAGCGTGCTCCATGCGACCATCATGATGGCCTGTCACAACGCCGGGTTCGCGCCCAATGTCGCGCAAGAAGCCGAACAGGTGCATACGATCATGAGCCTGGTGCAGAGCGGGTTGGGCGTAGCACTGGTGCCCGCGCGGAGCACCCGATACATCCCCGATGAAGTCAAGCTGTTGGCACTTCAGAACCCGGCCCGAATCGAGACCGGCATCGTGTCGCGCGCTGGAGGAGCCAGTGCGTCAGCGCGCAACTTCAAGGAGTTGGTCGTTGCAAAAGGTGATAGCTGTTGAGTATCGTCAGGCCGTAAATCGATATTAGACGGAGAATTCCCGCCCATTATTGAAGCCGTCAGCACGGCTGATTTCCGCCAGGAGGCAACACCTGTTTGAAGCCCTGACCCTCTCGCCCGTCCCGGCTGCCGATGAAGAGCTTCGCCAACCGGTCCGTTCGCTGATCGCGGAAGCGATGGCCGAGGTCCCGCTCGAGAAGCGTGCCCGGTCGTGGCAGGGGTTCGATGCCGCATTCAGCCGCGCTCTCGGTCGGGCGGGGATGCTCGGATTAACGCTGCCGAAAGCTTATGGCGGCGCGGAGCGCGGACCGTTCGCGCGCTTTGTGATTGTCGAGGAACTGCTGTCAGCCGGAGCACCGGTTGCCGCGCACTGGATCGCCGATCGGCAAAGCGCTCCGTTGATCCTGAACTTCGGAACCGACGAGCAGCGCAATTTCTATCTCCCGCGCATCAGCCGGGGCGAAGCCTTTTTCTGCATCGGGATGAGCGAGCCTGGTTCCGGCTCCGATCTGGCGAGTGTCCGCACACGCGCGGAGCGAACGGACTCTGGTTGGGTGCTGAATGGCCAGAAGATCTGGACCACCAACGCCCTCCACAGCGACTATATGATCGCGCTAGTCCGAACCTCGGGGAGCGCCGCGGACCGTCAAAAAGGTCTGTCGCAGCTCATCGTCGACCTCAAGGCGCCGGGCGTGACGATCCGGCCGATCGTCGACCTTACTGGCGACGCGCACTTCGCAGAAGTTTTCTTCGAAGATGTGTCGCTGGGCGACGATGCGCTGATCGGTGAGGAGGGTGCGGGCTGGCATCAGGTGACGGCGGAGCTCGCCTTCGAGCGCAGCGGGCCTGAGCGGATCTATTCCAGCGTCGTCCTGATCGATGGTTGGGTCCGGCACTTGGCCTCGGTTGGCCGGCTCAACGACGAAACCCAGGCGCTTGCCGGTCAGCTGACGGCCGAGTTGGCAACGCTGCGTGCGATGTCCATGTCGGTGACGGCGCTGCTTGCCAAGGGAGAGAGCCCGGTGGTCGAGGCCTCCCTGGTCAAGGACCTGGGCACGAGCTTCGAACAGTCGGTGCCGCGGCTCATCGGCGATGATCTCGGCAGTCATCCCGACGAACCGGTGGATCCGGACCTCTACCGGGCGCTGCTCTATGTCAGTCACATCGCGCCAAGCTTCTCACTGCGCGGCGGCACACGGGAGATTTTGCGCGGGATTATTGCGCGCGGGCTGGGGCTGCGCTGATGGACGTCAATGAGCTTTTGGATCCGTTCGAGCGGCTGCTCGAAGACGTTTGCGCTCCGGCAGCTATCCGCGAGATCGAGGCTGGCGGT
Organism: uncultured Sphingomonadaceae bacterium; assembly: GCA_946480515.1. The sequence goes on from CAMLKX010000035.1 coordinate 5,947, forward strand.
TCGACAGGCCAACTCTGGGACGCGATCGAGGAGTCGGGCTTCCTCGATGCGCTCGTTCCGGAAGAGGCTGGCGGCGTTGGCCTGACCCTGGCCCAAGTGGCTCCGCTGCTCCAGGCGCTTGGTCGGTTCGCGGTGCCGGTTCCGGTCGGCGAAACGATGATCGCTCGGGCATTGCTCGCCGGTGCAGGCATGGAACGGCCTGCCGGCCCGATCGTGCTCGCCACCGGTGCGGGTTCCGTTCCGGGAGCAGGCGTAGCGGAGTACGTCCTCGCCGATGACGGGTCACAGCTGTCCTTGGGCAGCATGACAGAGCCCACGCCGACAGGCGTTCACGGCAGCCTCGCCAGATGGGTGAGCTCAACCGGCGGGAAATCGCTTGAGCGCCCGGCCGGGGGCCTGCGGCCGATCGCTGCAGTGGTCCGCGCCTGCGCGATCGCCGGAGCGGCCGATCGGGTGCTTGCGATGACCCTCAGCTATGCCAATGAGCGGGCTCAGTTCGGAAAGCCAATCGGCAAGCAGCAGGTCATCCAGCAGCAGCTCGCGGTTCTCGCGGAGCGGACCGTCGCGTGTCGCCTGGCCGCGCAGCTGGGCGCTGCGGGCCGACTGCCACCGAATTTGGCGAACGCTGCTACGGCCAAGCAGGTGACGAGCAGCGCTGCGGTTGAAATCGCGAACATCGCCCATGCCGTCCATGGCGCGATCGGGGTGAGCGAAGAATATGATCTTCAGCTCTACAGCCGCCGCTTGCACGAGTGGCGGCTTGCCGACGGTGCGGAGGGTTATTGGGCAAAGCTGCTCGGCGAGCTTCGGCTCCAGCGGTCTGAGAGCCGCAGCGTCGATTTCATCCGGGAAGAGATGAATTGGGAGGGGGCAAGCGCGTGAAGACTCCGATCACCGAGCTGTTCGGCATCCAATATCCGATCATTCAGGGCGGGATGCAGTGGGTTGGGCGCGCCGAGCTCGCTTCGGCAGTATCGAACGCTGGCGGTCTTGGCATCCTGACCGCGCTCACTCAGCCGACCCCCGATGATCTTCGCGCCGAGATCGCCCGCTGCGGCTCGATGACCGACAAGCCGTTCGGAGTGAACCTGACCATCTTGCCGACCATCAACCCGCCGCCCTACGCGGAATATGTCGAGGCGGTCATCGAGTCCGGGGTCAAGATCGTCGAAACGGCGGGCAACAATCCCAAGGAGTTCATCGCCCGCTTCAAGGAAGCGGACGTCAAGATCATCCACAAGTGCACTGCCGTTCGGCACGCCTTGTCGGCGGAACGCAACGGCGTCGACGCAGTGAGCATCGACGGGTTCGAGGCCGCAGGCCACCCTGGGGAAGACGACGTCCCGGGGCTGATCCTGATTCCCGCCGCTGCCCGCGCGCTCAAGATCCCGATGGTCGCGTCGGGCGGCTTCGCCGATGGACGCGGAATGGCGGCTGCGCTGGTCCTCGGAGCCCATGGCGTAAACATGGGCACGCGCTTCATGCTCACGCAGGAATCGCCGATCCACGATCAGATCAAAGCCGCCATCGTCGGCGGCTCGGAGCGGGACACGAAGGTTATCTTCAAGCCGTTCCGCAACACGGCGAGAGTCTTCCGCAACGCTATTGCCGAGCAGGTTGCCGAGCTTGAGAAGCAACCCGGAGCAGTGTTCGACGACGTTCGACCGCTTGTCGCTGGCGCGCGGGGCAGGGCAGCGCTGGAATCCGGCGAAGTCGACGCCGGAATCCTGTGGGCCGGCATGGCCATCGGGCTCATGGAGGATATTCCGAGCTGCGCCGAACTGGTCGAGCGGATTGTTGCCGAGTGTCGTGAACGGCTCGACGAGACGAGAGCTGTTACGCGCTAAGCTGGAAGCAGCGCGTCAGGCGGAGTTTCGACGCGCAGCACTTTAAGGGCTCTCACGCGCATTTCCCGTGGCGGGCTATCTGCCGAATCCGTGTTGGGCAGCCAAAGGATCGCTCGCGCGGGGAAGGGCGGCTGCTGCCATGACTGCGCGAAATCCACGGATACGCCGCTCAGCCGCTGGGCAATCTCACCTGCCCAACCGAGCAACCGATTTCGAGCCGTCGCATCGTCGCTCTCCCAGTCGATCAGCAAGGCCGTTCGGCGTCCGTCGGCACCTGTTTGCATGCCTGATGACAGGATATGCTCGTCCGAGCCCGCGGGAGCGATCTTCGACTGATCCATGAAATTGCGCTCGTCGGAGCGCATGATCTCGCCAACTGGTCCGCCCATCAGGGCTGCCGTGGCTCCGATGTCTTCCGCCCAGAACTCCGAGATTGTGTCGAAGCCGATGTCGGGCGCATCGAGCAAATGGTTGCGAACGTAGCGACGGAATGGAAAATGGCTGGCTCCGAGCGGCGCGTGATTTTTCTCGTAGTAAGACTGGAAGTCCGCTCGGCTAAGATCGCTGCGCCGCGCTAGGGCGCAGATGCTCTTCATCATGAGCATGTCCTTTCTGGCACGAGCCGGGACAGTAGCAGTTCCGCGGCGCTATAGGGATCGACTTCGCGGGCTTCTACCGCGGCGAGAAGCGGCTGTCCCGCTTCCGCCAGCACCATGCTGGTCAGCCGTTCGCGGACCAGCGCGAGCATCTGTTCCGTTTCGCGGCGGGCAGATTTCGCTGACCAGCCTCCACTCGCTTGCAGGAACTGACCATGGGCTTCGAGAGCATCGACGATCGCGTGGCCGCCCTCATCGCGGCTCGCCACGGCGCTGAGTAGTGGCGGATGCCAGGGCTGGTCAGGCTGGGACTGTTCACGCAGGTGGAGCATGAGTTCCATCTGACGGCGCGCCGCTTCAAACCCCTCTCGGTCAGCCTTGTTGACGACGAAAATCTCGCCGGCCTCCATCAAGCCAGCCTTGACCGCTTGCACCTCGTCGCCGAGGCCGGGAACCGCGACGATGATTGTCGTGTGCGCCAGATTGACGACGTCGATCTCATCCTGGCCCACACCCACGGTTTCGACGATCACGACATCATAACCCATCGCATCGAGCACGAGGCACGCGTCATGTGTTGACCTGGCAAGGCCGCCCGGCTGGCCGCGGGTGCCGATCGAGCGGATGAACACCCCATAGTCGAGGGAGTGGCGCGCCATTCGGACCCGATCGCCGAGGATGGCGCCGCCGGTGAATGGACTTGACGGGTCGATGGCGATTATTCCCACCCTGCGGCCGCGTCGGCGAACCTCGGCGATCAGCATGTCGGTCAGGGTGGATTTTCCAGCCCCCGGCGGACCGGTGACGCCGACGATGTGCGCCCTGCCGGTGCTCGGGAAGATTTCACGCAGCACCGTCACACCACGCGGATCGCGGTCGTCCAACCAGCGGATTGCGCGGGCTCCCGCCGCGACTTTTCCGGCGAGGAGGTCGGCGGCGAGCGGACTCACGCCGCCTCGCTCTCCTGTTTCTTTGACCACCAGTCCTGCAGGTAGGAGATGATCTCGCGCGTATCGGCGCCCATCGTGAAAATGCGATCGACGCCGGCTGCATACAGCATGGGCTTGTCCTCTTCGGGGATCACCCCGCCGGCCAGCAACAGCTTGTCGCCGCCACCCTGCTCCTCAAGCAGCCGGGCGAGCTTGGGCAGACTGCGCGTGTGACCCGCCGACAGGGTCGAGATCCCCACCACATCGACATCCTCCTGGATAGCCGCAGCAGCGACCATCTCGGGGGTTTGCTTGAGGCCGGTGAAGATCACCTCCATGCCCGCTTCGCGCAACGCGTGGGCGATGACGGTGACTCCGACCGTGTGCGTGTCCATGCCGAGCTTGGCGAGCAGGATCCGCAGCCTCGGTCCAGTGAAATTCTCCATCCGTCAGACCCCCGCCAACTGACTGTCGGGTGCGTGGACCCCGAAAACATCGCGCATTGCGTCACACAGTTCGCCGTGGGTCGCGTAGAGCCCCACGGCTTCGAGGCAGGGCGGAACGAGGTTGGAACCATTGCGGCAAGCTTCGCGGACCTTTTCCAGCGCTGCAGTGACGGCCGCCTGATCCCGGCGAGCGCGCAGGGCTCGGACCTTCTCGGCCTGCTCCTCTTCCATCGAATGGTCGACCCGGAACACTTCGATTTCCCGCTTCTCCTCAGGCAGGACGAGGTGGTTCACGCCAATCCATTTGCGCCGTCCCTCCTCGATGTCCTTGTTGCGCTCAAACTGCTCATTGCCGAGCGCCCGCTGGAAATATCCGGTTTCGATCGCCTTGAGTGCTCCGCCCATGGCGAAGATCTTATCCATCTCAGTGAAGGCGGCGTCTTCAATCTGCTTCGTCAGCATCTCGACATAATAGGAGCCGGCGAGCGGATCGATGGTCTCGGCGACGCCTGTTTCATGAGCCACGATGTGCTGAAGCGCGGCACCGACCCGGATTGCGTCCTCGGCCGGGAGCGCATGGGCTTCGTCATGCAGCGGGGTGGTCATATTCTCCCCGGCTCCACCCAAGGCACAGGCGGTCGCCATGATCGCCAGGCGGCCGATATTGTTGAGCGGCTGCTGTAGCGTCAGCGCGATCGTGGTCGGCGACGTCATCATCCGGATCTTCAGCGCGGCTGGAGTGCTTGCCCCGTAGCGCTCCTTCATCAGCCGGGCCCAGCATTTGCGGAAGGCCCTCAGCTTGCAGATGCCCTCGAAAAAATCCATGTCGACGTTGACGACGAAGTGGTTGAGGTAGGGCGCAATCGTCTCGATATCCAAGCCGCGCTTGAGTGTTTCGTCGATGTAGGCGCAGCAGATCGCGAGGCTGAAGGCGATCTCCTGAACAGGGTTGGCCTTGGCGGGCTGAAGCTGCGCTGAAATAATGGAAAGCGGCGCCCAGTTCGGGTGGTTGCGGATGATATATTCGATGCAGTCGGTAGCGATCCGCAGCCCATGCTCCGGCGGGTAGATGTAGCGCCCGACGCAGGTATATTCGATCAGGATGCCGTTGACGATGTGAAGGACGAAGTCCTTGGGGGCCACGCCCTTCGTTTCGAGCGCAGCGATGATCATCGCGAGATTGACCGGCTGGGGAGCGTTGCACACGCTCATCAGATATTTGAGCTTGTCGAAGGGGAGGTCAAATGCCTTTTCGAGGTCCTCAAGACTGTCGAGCGCCATCCCTGCGCGGCCGACTTCGCCCTCCACGATCGGGTTATCGCTGTCATAGCCGTTGGTGGTGGCGAGGTCATATTCGAGGATCAGGCCGGACAAACCCTGATCGAGCATATAGCGCGCCCGCTTCGACCACTCTTCGCCCTTTCCGAAGCCGGTGACCTGGGTCATCGTCCAGAAATCGGAACGGTGGCCGTTTGGGCGAGTGCCGCGGGTATAGGGATATTCACCAGGGAACCCGAGATCGCGCAGGTAGTCGAAGCCGACTGCGTCCAGGTCGGCCGGGCTATAGAGTGGCTTGATCGGCCACTTCAGGGCTTGCGTCACGAACGGGTTCCGCCGCTCGGGAGCGGCCTCGACAGCCGGGCTGCGAGTTTCCCGCTCCCAACGCTCTGTTTGGGCAACGATGTTGTCGTTGGCGGCATCGATCCGAACTTGCTTGTTCATTGCGCCACTCCAGCATTGTCGATCATCGGCTCGGCTAGCGACCACAGCTGTGCCGCCGCGTCAGGGTCGAGAGATTCGCGGGTTACTGCCCAGCCTTGAGGCGTCGGCGGCTCCCAGAACGGAGCGATCGCGCAGTCTTCGACGTAGAGGCCGCCACGGCCGTCAAGCTCAGGCGCAACTGCCGCCCAGACCGGACTTGCCGCACCCTCAGCAGGGGTCTTCATCGCCCCTTGCGGCAGCGTACCGTCCTCATTCACCCAACCAAGCTTGACCGCATCCTCGAACGTGACATGCCGGCCGAGATTGGTTGCCACGCCCCCCGGGGTGACCGCATTCATCGTCACCTCGGGCGCGAAGCGCCGGCTGAATTCCACCGCGAGCAGGTTGGCGCACAGCTTCGCATGACCATAGGCTTCGAACTTGTCGTAAGGTCTTCGCTCATAGTTTAGGTCATCAAGCGCCAGCTTCGCCATATGATGCGAGCCCGATGAGACGATCACCACTGAACAGCAATCCGCGATGCCCGCGTTCGGCTCCGAAAGGCTGACCGACGCCGAGCTCGACGACCTGCTCGCGTATCTGACGTC
>CAMLKX010000036.1 GCA_946480515.1 uncultured Sphingomonadaceae bacterium
TGCGCCTGTCATCCTGGCGCCGATGACTGGCGTGACCGACTTGCCGTTCCGCAAGATCGTCAAGCGCTATGGCGCGGGCCTGACGGTCAGCGAGATGATCGCGAGCCAGGCGATGATCCGGGAGACTCGTCAGTCGCTGCAGAAGGCGGCATGGGATCCGTCGGAAGAGCCGGTCTCGCTGCAGCTCGCAGGCTGCTCTCCGGTCGAGATGGCTGAGGCTGCCAAGCTCAATGAGCAACGCGGCGCGGCGATCATCGACATCAACATGGGCTGCCCGGTGAAGAAGGTAGTCAATGGCGATGCCGGCTCAGCGCTGATGCGCGATTTGCCGCTGGCTGCCAGCATCATCGAGGCGACGGTCAAGTCAGTCCAGGTTCCGGTGACGTTGAAGATGCGCATGGGCTGGGATCATTCGACCCTCAACGCTCCAGAACTGGCGCGCATTGCCCAGGATCTCGGGATCCGGATGATCACGGTTCATGGCCGCACCCGTTGCCAAATGTACAAGGGCAGTGCCGATTGGTCGTTCGTGGCCAAGGTCAAGCAGGCCATCTCGCTGCCGGTGATCGTCAACGGCGACATTTGCTCGATCGAAGAGGCACGTCAGGCCTTGGCGCAATCGGGTGCGGATGGCGTGATGATCGGGCGTGGCGCCTATGGCCGCCCGTGGCTGCTGGGGCAGGTGATGGATGACCTGAGGGGAGGGGGCAGCCGCCCAGAGCCGTCCCTTGACGAGCAGCTTGACGTCATTCTCGAGCAATATGCCGAGATGCAGTCGCTTTACGGCAAGCAGACGGGAGTCAATCTCGCTCGCAAGCACATCGGCTGGTACACCAAGGGGCTGCCCGGGTCGGCTGAGTTCCGTAACCGGGTCAATCAGCAGGACGATCCCACAGTGGTCGTCGCAATGCTCAAGGACTTCTACGCGCCCTGGATGATCCGCAGCGCCGCCTAGTTCCTTAAGCTCGAATACTGTGTTTTTTGTGCAACGCGTCCATGCTAGGGCCGGGCACAATGGATCTGCCCGTGATGTCCGCCAGCCTCAGTAGCGAGCCGCCGACGTTGGGGCGGATGCTTGCCCGTCGCCGGGCTAATGAAAAGCTGTTCCGGATCGCGGAGATCGGGGCGGCGGTCTTCCTGACTGCAGTGGTGATCGCCAGCATCGTCATCCTCAACCGGGACATGGAGCCCGGCCGGCTGATGTCGCCGACGCTGATCGCCATCCTGCTGGTCGCGACCTTGCTACCGGCCATTCTTCTGCTGGTCCTTATGTCCCGCCGCTTGGCACGGTCCACGATTGCACGGGGCGAGCTCGGGCGCGGCGGGCGTCTTCACACGCGGCTGGTGGCGTTGTTCTCAGTGATCGCGGCGGTGCCGACGGTGCTCGTCGCCATCTTCGCTTCGCTGTTGTTCCAGAGTGGTCTGGAGTTCTGGTTCTCGGACCGCGCGCGGGGCATGCTCGAAAATACGGTGGCGATCGCCCGCAACACCTTCAACAGCGAGGTTGAGCGGGTCACACGCGAAACCATCACCATGAGCAGCGATCTCAGCACCTATTTGAAGCAGGTGCCGATCGACAGTCCGGAATTCGCGGAAGGGTTTGCCCGGCAGGTCTACTACCGCAATCTGTCCGAAGCGGCCGTGGTCAACGTCAGTCCCGACGGCAAGGTCCAGACGCTGGCGCTGGTCAACCCCTATGATCGGCCATTCGAGCGAATTGTCACTCCGGAAGCGATCCGGACGCTCAAGGGAAAACAAAGTATTGCGCTTAATTCTTCAGATCGTGTGGGATCCCTTGCGCCGCTCGATTTTGGAAAGGCGACCTATGTCTACGCCGCCCGGGTGTTCGACCCGGCAGTGAAGACCCAGATCGACCGCGCGAGTGACGTGCTCGACGATTATCACGCTCTGCTGGTTCGATCCCGCACCAATCAACTGCGGTTCAATGGTGCACTGCTCGCCGGAGCGCTGCTGATCGTGGCGCTCGCCATTTTCGCGGCTCTGAACATCGCCGACCGGCTGGTGCGGCCGATCGGTCAGATCGTGACGGCGGCCAGAAGGGTGGAGGCGGGGGATTTCACGACCCGACTGCCGACCGAGCGCAGCGATGACGAGCTTGCGGCTCTTTCGGTGGCGTTCAATCGCATGACCGGGCGACTGCAGGAGCAGACTGGGGCCCTGGTTACCGCCAACCGCCAACTCGAAGTTCGGACAGCGTTCATCGAGGCGGTGCTTTCGAGCGTCACCGCGGGCGTGATCGCACTCGACAACAACCACAAGCTGCTCTTGATCAACCGATCAGCCAGGGCGCTGCTGGCTCCTGGATCTGAGGATCTTGAGGGCGTCGAGTTGGAAACCCTGTCGCCGGACCTTCAAGAGTTCCTGTCAGGCGAGCGGCGCAACGCCAATGTCTTGGTTCGCGCGGAGACCGGGCAGCGGACGCTGGCGGTGACGCGGGTCCGGTCGCACGATGGCTATGTGCTAACCTTCGATGATATCACTGATCAGCTTAGCGACCAGCGCCGAGCCGCCTGGTCGGACATCGCCCAGCGGATTGCCCACGAGATCAAGAACCCGCTGACCCCGATCCAACTCGCCGCCGAACGGCTCCAGCGTCGCTATGCGAAAGAGATAACGTCCGACCAGGATGTGTTCACACGGCTGACCGAAACCATCGTCCGCCAGGTGGCGGACCTTCGCCGCATGGTCGACGAGTTCTCGAGCTTCGCCCGAATGCCGAAACCCGCTTTTCGGGAAGAGAATATTCACGAGATTGCCCGCTCCGCATTGTTTCTGCACGAAGTCGCGCATCCGGGGATCAGCTTCTCAATCCAGCCGGAGCATGCCGATCTGCGCCTGATTTGCGACCGGCGGCAACTCGGCCAGGCGGTAACCAATGTCGTGAAGAACGCGGTGGAAGCGATTGAGTCACGCCGAAGCCGGGGCGAGGCACACCCCGAGGGAGACCGGGTTGACCTGAAGATCGCGCAATCTGACGAACAGCTGGTGATCGGAATCTATGACACGGGCGTTGGCTTGCCTGAAGACCGGGACCGGCTAACCGAGCCCTATATGACCACGCGCGTTCGCGGAACGGGACTGGGTTTGGCCATCGTGAAGAAGATCGTGGAAGAGCATTTCGGGGAAATTTCGTTTTTCGATCGGCCTGGCGGAGGCGCTCATGTGCGCATGGCGTTCGACACAGCCCAGCTCGCAGCGCTTGGATCGCCATCCTCGGACGAGGAGGAACCCGCAACACCCACCGACGATGGACAGGAGCCCGCCTGATGGCGCTGGAAGTTTTGGTAGTCGATGACGAAGCCGACATCCGGGAGCTGGTCGCGGGTGTCCTTGAAGACGAGGGCTATCAAGTCCGGTCCGCGGCAAACAGCACCGCTGCTCTCGAAGCGATCGAAGAGCGGCGCCCGTCGCTGGTCCTGCTGGATGTGTGGCTTCAGGGTTCGCGCCTCGACGGCCTGCAGTTGCTGGGGGAGATCAAGCTCCGCGATCCGACGATCCCAGTGCTGATGATCTCGGGCCACGGCAATCTGGATACGGCGGTCGCAGCTGTCCGCGAGGGTGCCGTCGACTTCATCGAGAAGCCGTTCGAGGCCGAACGTCTGCTCTACCTGGTCGCGCGGGCGACCGAGACCGAGCGTCTGCGGCGCGAAAATGCAACGCTGCGGGAGCAGATTGGGCATGAAGAACAGCTTCACGGCACTTCGGTCGCCATCAATTCCGCCCGCGCGACACTGAAGCGGGTTGCGCCGACTGGAAGCCGAGTGATGGTCACCGGCCCTGCCGGTGTAGGCAAGGAAATCGCCGCGCGCATGATCCATGGCTGGAGCCAGCGCGCGTCGGGACCATTCGTCGTGGTTGCTGCCGCCCGAATGACACCGGAGCATGTGGAAGAGGCGCTGTTCGGGAGCGAGGGGGAGGGGATTGCTCGCCCGGGACTGCTTGAGCAGGCTCATGGTGGAACCCTGTTCCTTGATGAAATTGCGGACATGCCGCTCACGACCCAGGGCAAGATCCTGCGGGTGCTGACCGACCAGAGCTTCACGAGGATTGGCGGGCAGCGCCCGGTGAAAGTGGATGTACGGGTTGTTTCGGCAACGTCGCGCGACCTGTCGGATCAGATCGCCGCCGGCCGCTTCCGGGAGGACCTCTACTATCGATTGAATGTCGTCCCTGTGACCATCCCGGCCTTGCGCGACCGGCGGGAAGACATCCCGGTCCTTGTTCGCCACTTCCTGGCCCGCTTCGGCGCGGAGCGGCGGATTGCAGCACCGGCGATCTCGGAAGAAGCGGTCGCCGCCCTTCAGTCGCACGACTGGCCAGGCAATGTCCGGCAGCTGCGGAACATTATCGAGCGGACCGTCATTCTCGCTCCTGTTGAACGGCTTGGGCAAATAGAAGTCGACATGCTTCCGCAGGAAATTATCGAGACTCCGGCAAGCCTCGTCTCCTCAAGCGCGACGATGTCAATCATGGGAAGTCCGCTGCGCGAGGCGCGGGAATCGTTCGAGCGGGAATATCTGCGGATTCAGATCCGCCGCTTCTCCGGCAACATCTCCCGGACCGCCACGTTCATCGGCATGGAGCGCTCGGCGCTGCACCGTAAGCTCAAGGCGCTCGGCTTGGGCGACAAGAAGGACGACGTCGAAGAACAACCTTGAAGGATAACATAAACAATGGCGGATAAGCCCTTCAACCTACAGGATATATTCTTAAACTCGCTGCGCCGGTCCAAGACTCCCGTGACAATCTTTTTGGTCAAGGGAGTGAAGCTGCAGGGGGTTGTGACCTGGTTCGACAGTTTCTCGCTGCTGCTTCGGCGCAACGGCAATGGGCAGCTGGTTTATAAGCATGCGATTTCCACCATCATGCCGGGGCAGGCGGTGGAGGGACTTGATTTGCCGGCCCTGCCGCCTCCGGGCGGAGACGGTCGCCGGGCGCCCCTGCAGGACGTGTTCCTGACCGCCGCCGCCCGGCTCGACGAGCCGGTTACCATGTTTTTGGTTAATGGCGTCATGCTTCAGGGTGCAATTGCTGCGTTTGACCAGTTCTCGCTGCTGCTGGAACGCAGCGGTCAGGTCCAGCTCGTCTACAAGCATGCCATCTCGACGGTTCAGCCGCCGCATCCCCTGCCACTGGCCGAGGAGCAGGGCGTCACGGAGGACGACGACTGAGCGTCTTCAATCGTGATGATGACGCCGGTGTTGCTCGCGGGGAGCGTGCGCTCCTCGTGGTTCCTGACCTCGCGTCCCGGCAGTCACGCAGGTCCGTTGACGCAAGAGTTGAGGAAGCGGCTGGATTGGCCGAGGCCATTGGCGTGGACGTAGTCGAGCGCCGAGCCCTTCGCCTGCGTGAACCGCGGGCGGCCAGCTTGTTCGGCAAAGGCCAGGTCGAAGAAATTGCCGCCCTGGCGCGGAGCACCGAAGCCAGCCTGCTGATCGTGGATGGCGCCTTGACGCCAGTTCAACAGAAGACGCTGGAGGAACGTACTGGGTCGAAAGTCATCGATCGCACGGGGTTGATCCTGGAAATCTTTGGGGAAAGGGCGGCGACCGCCGAAGGACGGTTGCAGGTTGAGCTGGCCCATCTCGACTATCAGGCTGGACGGCTAGTCAGAAGCTGGACCCACTTGGAACGCCAGCGCGGCGGTTTCGGCTTTCTGGGCGGTCCGGGTGAGACCCAGATTGAAGCCGACCGGCGGCTGATCCGTGACCGGATGGCAAAAATCCGCCGCGAGCTGGAGCAGGTGCGGCGAACGCGAAGCCTTCACCGCGATCGCCGCCGACGGGCGCCATGGCCGGTCGTCGCCTTGGTGGGTTACACCAATGCCGGCAAATCGACTCTTTTCAACCGGCTGACGGACGCGAGCGTGATGGCGGAGGACCTGCTGTTCGCCACGCTTGATCCGACCATGCGCGAAATCCGTGTCCCCGGGATCGACAAGGCGATCCTGTCCGACACGGTGGGTTTCGTGTCCAACCTGCCGACCGAGCTTATCGCCTCCTTCAGGGCAACACTGGAAGAAGTGTCCTCGTCTGACCTGGTTCTCCACGTGCGAGACATTGCTCACCCCGACAGCGATGCGCAGGCCGCTGACGTTGCGGAGGTTCTCGGTACGCTCGGGTTAGAGGAAGAAACGGGCCCACCTCAACTGGAGGTGTGGAACAAGATCGATCTGCTCGCGCCCGACGAACAGGCGCGGGTATTGGCTGAAGCTGAGCGGCGCGCGAACGTAGTGTGCCTTTCCGCGGTCAACGGGGAAGGGGTCGACGCGCTTCGAGCTAGGCTCGGGATCATTCTCCACGAGGAGTCGCAGCTTCATTCGGTGACAATCGGCGCGCACGAGGGGAGCCGCCTTGCCTGGCTCTACGCGAACGGTGAGGTCGTAGAGCGGCGGGACGAGGGATCGCTCCTTCACCTGAGCGTGCGCTTATCCGCGGAGAATTGGGCCCGGTTTCAAGCGCTTTGACGCTTCTTGGCGGCGCGCCATAGCTCTTCCTTCGAATCCAGGTCGAGAGCGGAAAATCCCGGCTCCGTTTCGATCGTGCGAAACCGGTTCTCGAACTTCCGATTGGCTTCGCGCAAGGCGGCTTCGGGCTCGATATTAAGATGCCGTGCGAAGTTCACTACGGCAAATAACAGGTCGCCAACCTCTTCGAATCTCTCCTCATGAGTTTTCGCGCTGGCAATCTCGTCCATCTCCTCGGCGATCTTCGCGCGCGGACCATCAGCATCCGGCCAGTCGAAGCCGGTCCTGGCTGCGCGCCGCTGCAGCTTTGCCGCCCGCTCAAGCGCGGGGAGCGCCAGCGCAACGCCGGCTAACGCGCTCTGATCGACGCTTGCGGCCCGTTCCTTGGCCTTCAGTTCTTCCCATCCGGGACTGTGCGCCGCATCGCCGAAGATGTGCGGATGCCGACGCTCAAGCTTGTCGCAAATCCGTTCGAACACGTCCTCGATGGTGAAGTGACCGGCCTCCGCCGCCATCTGCGAATGGAACACGACCTGGAGCTGAAGGTCACCCAATTCGTCGGCGAGCGCGTTCACGTCACCGCGCGCGATGGCGTCGGCGACCTCATAGGCTTCTTCGACGGTGTAGGGCGCGATTGTCGCAAAGCTTTGCTGGCGATCCCATTCGCAACCTCGTTCAGGGTCACGCAGGCGCTTCATGATGGTGACGAGGCGATCGAGAGTCATGGCCCCAACTACCGGCTAGCGACCCTCCATCGTCAAGTCTGATAATATATATTATGTAAAATACGACATGACCAATCGAAGGTCACGGATCGAGGATCAGCCAGCGTCCCTCTACTCCCCAGCGCTCCAAGGTGGACAAATAGTTCATCCCCAGAACCGAAAGGCCATCCCCCCGGGTGATGTGGACCATGACTCCGGTCCGCTCGATTGGCCCGATTGTGATCCGATCCGCTCGAGCCGCGGCCACTCGAATAACTCCATTGCCGGTTCGAACCAGCTGGCTTCGTCGCTCGTCTGCGGGAATTCCTGCGAGGTCGGCGGACTTTCGCCCGATCGTTGTCACGGTCGCGCCGCTGTCGACCAGAAAGCGCACGCGTTCGTTGTTGACCATGCCATCAACCCAGAAGTGACCGTCCAACGCCATGGGAATGCGGATCTCATCCTCGATTCGGACCGGCTCACCGGTGGCTTCGGCCTTCAGCCGTTCGGCGACGTAGCCAAGATCGTCGCGGAAGGTGAACAGGACGAAACCGGCGCCGAAGATTGCTAGCCATGCCAGCGCCATCAACAAAAGATTGGACATGGACGAGCGGCGGGCGATCAGTCCGCTAACCACTAGCGCGACGGCCAGGAGGATGTACACGCTGCCGAGGGTTTGATCCTGGATCACAACTCGACTTCCAGGCCGTCGAACGCCGGAGCGGCCCAATCCGGAAGCTCAGCGCGCAAGGTTGCGTAATCCATGCTGTTGTCCAAATGAGTCAGCAGCAATTGACCAACTCTGAGCTCCCGCGCCCAGCCAAGCACGGCATCGAGATGGGCATGGGTGGGATGCGGGCGGCGCCGCAGGCAATCACAAATCCACAAGTCCAAACCCTGGTAGAGGCTAGCCATGTCGGAAGTGAACTCATTGAAATCAAGCGCGTATCCGACCGACCTCTCTCCTTCCTCAGCGCGAATTCCGAGCGAGGTGATCCCGCCGTGCGGTTGATCGACAAAGCGCAGCTGCATGGCGCCGAACATACGTTCGCCATCGAGCGGCTCAGGAGCCAGGATCGCCGGATAGAAGTGTTTTTCTTCAAAGACATAGTCGAAGCGTTTGGTGATCCGTTGAAGGACGTCCGCACGCGCGCAAAAGGGCACGAGCGAGCCACGGTTTTGCGCGACCTGCCGAAGATCGTCGATCCCGTGACAATGGTCGGCGTGGTCATGAGTAAGGATGACATGATCGACCACATCGATCCCGGCGGCCAGCAATTGCTCGCGAAGATCCGGGGCGCAATCGACCAGCAGCCGCTCGCCGGCAGTCTCGAGGACCAGGCCCGAGCGTGAGCGGCGGTTGCGCGGTTCGGATGGGTCGCAGGCACCCCAGTCATTCCCGATCCGCGGCACTCCCGCGGAAGTGCCGCAGCCGAGAATCCTGACCTTCACCGCCGCGCCTTGGAAAACAGCGTGAAGAAGTTGGCCGTGGTCGTCTCCGCCAGCTCATCGGCCGAGACGCCGCGCAATTTCGCGACACACTCCGCCGTGTCCCGCACATAGGCGGGCTCGCAAGTCTTCCCACGATGAGGCACCGGGGCGAGGAACGGCGAATCCGTCTCAACCAGGAGCCGGTCCGCGGGGATCATCGTGGCGACCTGCTGAAGCTGCTGCGCGTTCTTGAACGTCACGATCCCTGAAAGCGAGATGTAATAGCCGAGTTCAAGCGCATGGCGGGCGAGGCTTGCGCTCCCGGTAAAGCAGTGGAGCACTCCCTCCACTCCCCGCTCCTCGGTCAGGATCGCTTTCGTATCCTCCTCGGCCTCGCGCGTGTGGATCACCAGCGGCAGCCCCGATTGATAGGCGGCGGCGATGTGTGCGCGGAAGCATTGGCGCTGGGCGTCGCGATCCGACTTGTCGTAATAGAAATCGAGCCCGCACTCGCCAATCGCGACCACCTTGGGGTGCCGTGCAGCCTCAACCAGCGCCGAAACGCCGAGATCGGGATGTGAGTCGGCCTCGTGAGGGTGAACGCCGACAGTGGCCCAGACATCCGAATGGCGCTCGGTCGCCGCGATGACTGACCCCCATTCCTCCTGCTTGGTCGAAATGTTCAGGAAGCCACTGACGCGCCGATTTCGAGCGCGGTCCAGCGCGCCAGCCTCATCCTCGACCAGGCCCGGGTAGTTCAGATGGCAATGGCTATCGATCAGCATCATCAGGCCGCATCCGCCGCTTCCAGCTCCAGGCGCGGGAAGATCGGTTGCGGCTGCCCGATGCGACCGACGGCCCGTCCGTCGCTGATGAAGGACAACAAGCGTTGCGCGGAACTGGGAATGATCGGCTCAACCGCCCTGCTCAACTGCTCGATTGCAACGAGTAGCGTTCCAAGCACCGCCTGCATTCGCTGCGGATCGCTTTTCCGTAGCGCCCAGGGCGCGGTTGCATCGACATAGGCGTTGCAGGCGAACACCGCCTGCATCCACGCCTCAAGTCCGGTCGAGAAATTAAACTCCTCGAACTCCGCGATGAGCGCATCGACACTCTGGGAGACCCGCTCAAGCAGCGCCTGATCCTCCGCTGCCTCTCCGGCGGTAGGAAGAACTCCATCCAGGTTCTTGAAAATCATCGACAATGTTCGTTGCGCGAGATTGCCGAAGCTGTTGGCAAGCTCGGCATTGACCCGGTTGACGATCGCCTCGTGGCTGTAGCTTCCATCCTGGCCGAAGCTGACTTCCCGCATCAGGAAATAGCGAAGGGCATCGACTCCGTAACGGTCGGCGAGTTCGAGCGGATCGATCACGTTGCCGACGGACTTGGACATCTTTTCGCCGCGAGCGAGCAGGAAGCCGTGCCCAAAGACCTGCTTTGGCAAGGGCAATTGCGCCGCCATCAGGAAGGCGGGCCAATAGACCGTATGAAACCGGACAATGTCTTTGCCGATCAGATGAACGTCGGCCGGCCAGTAGCGTGCGAATTCACCATCCCGATCAGGATAACCGACCCCTGTCATGTAGGTCGTCAGGGCATCGACCCACACATACATCACATGTCCGGGGGATCCGGGCACGGGCACGCCCCAATCGAAGCTGGTGCGTGAGACGCTGAGATCCTTCAGTCCCCCTTCAACAAACCGGATCACTTCGTTGCGGCGCGTTTCCGGACGGATGAATTGAGAATTGTCACGATAGAGCGCGAGTAGCGGCTCCTGATACTTGGACAGGCGGAAGAACCAGGTCTCCTCCGCGGTCCATTCCACCGGGGTCCCCTGCGGCGACAGCCGCTCCCCACCCTCACCAGCCGTCAGTTCGCTTTCGTCATAGAAGGCTTCGTCCCGAACCGAATACCAGCCTTCATAACGGTCGAGGTAAAGGTCCCCCGATTGCGCCAGCGCCTCCCACAGAGCTTCGCTGGCGCGCTTGTGCCGCGGCTCGGAGGTACGCACGAAGTCGTCATAGGCAATATCAAGACGACCACACATCTCACGGAAATAAGATGACATTTCATCCGCAAATTCCAGAGTGTCACGGCCATCCTTCCGCGCCGTCTGGACCATCTTCAAGCCATGCTCGTCAGTGCCGGTAACCAGCCGCGCGTCGCGGCCGCGGCTGCGCTGGAAGCGCGCGATCACGTCCGCGGCGATCGCCTCATAAGCGTGGCCGATGTGAGGACGGCCGTTGGGATAGCTGATGGCGGTGGTGACATAGAAGGGCGTGGACATCAGCCTGCCCTACCCCGCACCCTGCAAGGCTTCAAGGAACCGCCGGTTCCTGCCTCTGGACGGAGGCGAGAATACCGCCAATGCGAAACGCCGTGGCCGCAGGATCGAGCGAAAGACGGAGCGCCGAGGCGCTAATCTCGCGCACCGACTGATACGCATCGAGAGCCCGCGAGCGAACCTCACCGTCGAAGGCGCGCGCTTCCCGAGCGATCAGCGTCGGAGCGATATCGAGAAACGCCGCGAAGCGCGGCGCCGCGGCCTTACCTGCGACGGCCTGAGACAGGCGGAGGCGGCGCACATTGTCACTGTCGCCGGTGCGCAGGATGGCGGTGACCTCTTCCTCCAGCGCGGCGAGATCAAGCCCGGCATAGGCCAAGGCTCTCCCCGGGCAGCCGCTTCCCAAGGCGACAAGCCGCTCGAGCTCGACAGCGGAGACGTCGGGCAGCGACCGCCGTAAGACTGACGTCATGGCGTCGCGTTCGAGCGCTGAGAAGCTCAGGCGACGGCAGCGCGAGCGAATGGTCGGCAGCAGACGGCCCGGAACATGGCTGACCAGCAGAAACAGGCAGTTGGCGGGCGGCTCTTCCAGCATCTTCAGCAAGGCGTTAGCGGCCGATGCCTCCAGATCGTCGATGCTGTCGATGATCACCGTTCGCCACGGTGACATAGCGGGAGCGCTGGTGAACAGGCTGCCGAGTTCGCGGACCTGCTTGACGCTGATGTTACGCGCCAGCCCGTCGCCCTTGGCATTCTCAAGTCGCTCGATCCGGCGATGATCGGGATGGCTTCCGGCGTCCACCAAGCGCGCGATGGGATGGTCGGCTGCAGTCGACAAGCCCGGTAGATCGGTACGCGGCCCCGCTGCGTCTGCCAGGATGCGCTTTGTGGCCAGTTCGGCGAACAGCGCCTTTCCGACACCTTTCGGCCCCGCGAGCAACCAGGCGTGGTGCAAGCTCCCGCCCGACCGTGCGGCCTCGAACATCTCCACCGCCCTGTCCTGGCCGACGATCACGGCAGCAGGTCCACGAGCTGGTT
>CAMLKX010000037.1 GCA_946480515.1 uncultured Sphingomonadaceae bacterium
CGATGACCGCGCAAATGGCCCGAGCGATTTGCGATCGCCGCACGGGCATCGGCTGCGATCAGTTGATCCTGCTCGAACCCTCGACTGCTGCCAACCTCAGGATGCGAATCTGGAACCAGGACGGGGGCGAGGTCGAAAGCTGCGGCAATGCCACCCGCTGCGTCATTGCCTTGACCGAGGCGAGCAGCATCGAAACCGGCGGCGGCATCCTGACCGGAGAAGCGATTGGCGCCGAAGTCGAGGTCGCGATGGGTGAGCCGCGCTTCGGGTGGGAGGAGATCCCGCTGGCCTATGCGATGGACACCAACCCGCTGCCGCTCGGCTGGGATGGTCTCGAGCGGCCAATCGCCGTCAATGTCGGCAATCCCCACCTCGTTTTCTTCGTTGAATCGATCGATTCAGTCCCACTCGACCGCATCGGGCCGACGATCGAGACCGATCCGGCCTTTCCCGAGCGGATCAACGTCAATGTCGCCGCGATTGCAGAGGGGGAAATCCGCCTTCGCACGTGGGAACGCGGTGCCGGACTGACCCATGCCTGCGGCACGGGAGCTTGCGCCACCGGTGTCGCTGCGATCCTGACGCGCCGGGTGCAAGGACCGGTCAACGTCGTCATGTCCGGCGGCTCACTGCTGATCTCATGGGCGCCCGGCAGCCCGATCATGATGCGCGGGCCGGCGACCCACGTCTTCAGCGGCAAGATCAATCTGGAAACGCTCGGCGGATGAGCGTCGAAACAATCACCCTCGGCTGCCGGCTAAATTTCGCCGAAAGCGAAGCCATGCGGGCTGCCGAGCAGCGATCCGGGCCGACGGTGATCATCAACAGTTGCGCGGTGACCAACGAGGCGGTGCGACAGACTCGCCAGACCATCCGCAAAACGCGCCGTGAACAGCCGCAGGCCAGGATCATCGTCGCGGGATGCGCGGTGCAACTCGACCCCACCAGCTTCGCAGCCATGCCTGAGGTCGACGAGGTGAAGGTCCGCGATTTTACGGCTCCGCCTGCGATTGCCGCCGGCTATCGGCAGCGCGTCCGCAGCTTTGTCGCCGTCCAGACCGGATGCGATCACCGCTGCACCTTCTGCACCATCTGGCAGGCGCGTGGGCCCAGTCGATCGCTCCCGTTCGAAATGATCCGCTCTGCGGTCGAGCGCGAGCTGGCGATCGGCGCGCGCGAAATCGTTCTGACCGGTGTCGACATCACCAGCTACGAAGGCGGTCTTGGCCTGTTGGTCGAGCGGCTGCTTGCCACGCTTCCGGCATTGCAGCGCCTACGCCTGTCCTCGCTCGACAGCATCGAGATCGATCCGCTGCTGCTGGAGCTGATCGCGGGCGAACCGCGCTTGATGCCGCATTTCCACCTGTCATTGCAGGCTGGCGACGACATGATCCTCAAGCGAATGAAGCGGCGTCACGACCGGGAGCATGCCGTCCGGCTGGTCGAGCGGATCAAGGCGGTGCGCCCTGACGCGACGATCGGAGCCGACCTGATTGCCGGATTCCCGACAGAAACCGAGGACATGGCGCTGCGAACGTTACAGCTGCTCGAAGATTGCGACATCGTCGCGGCACACGTCTTCCCCTTCTCGCCCCGTCCCAACACTCCCGCGGCGCGGATGCCTCAGGTTGAGCGCGAAATCGTCAAGGCCCGCGCGGCCCGCCTACGCGCCGCCGCGGAGGCCCGTCGAACCCGCTGGCTTACAAGCCTCATCGGGACGGTTCAGGCGGTACTGATTGAAAATCGGAGCGAGGGGCACACGGACAATTTTGCGCCGATCCGCATGGAAGGCTCGACGCGGGGAGACTCTGGCGCTGCATTCATCGTCGGAGCGGACGCAGCAAAACTGATCGGCCAGTGGGCATGAACGGGGAAGCGAGCTGGATCGATCGGCTGCGCGGAGGCTTTCGCAAGACCGCCGACCGGATCGGCGACAATCTCGCCGGGATCGCCACGCGCACCGCATTGGACACGAGCACGCTCGACGATGTCGAAGAAGCGTTGATCGCCTCCGATCTCGGCCCGGCAGCGTCACGCCGAATCCGTGAGGGCATCGCGACGCGCAAGTTCGAACAGCTCGACGAACGTGGACTGCGCACCATCCTCGCCGAAGAGATCGAGCAAATCCTCGCGCCTGTCGCGAAGCCGCTCGACGTCTGGGGGTTCCCACGGCCGCACGTCATCCTCGTCATCGGCGTCAACGGCTCCGGCAAAACAACCACGATCGGCAAGCTTGGCCACCTGCTGCAGGAGCAGGATTATGGCGTGATGCTCGCGGCCGGCGACACCTTCCGCGCCGCAGCGATCGAGCAGCTGAAGATCTGGGGCGACCGGATCAACGCGCCAGTCATTTCCGGGAAGGAGGGCGGCGATGCGGCGGGACTCGTGTTCGACGGGGTCAAGCAGGCCACCGCTACTGGCATCGACGCGCTGATTGTCGACACTGCCGGCCGGCTGCAGAACAAGGCTCATCTGATGGACGAGCTTGCCAAGGTCCGCCGAGTCCTCGGCCGCCTGAACCCGGAAGCGCCTCATGACGTTGTGCTGGTGCTCGACGCGACGACCGGCCAAAATGCACTGAACGGCCTGATCATGACCAAGCTGGACGGAACCGCACGTGGCGGGGTGATGGTCGCCGCGGCCGAGAAGTTCGGGCTGCCGATCCATGCGATCGGCGTTGGTGAGGGGATTGAGGACTTGCGCCCGTTTGACCCGCGAGCGGTCGCCCGGGCGATTGCCGGAGTCCCCGCATGAGCAGTCCCGCCAAGGAAGTTGGGTCCGGCCTGCGCCTGGCGCTCGATCTCGGGCCGCTGCTGATCTTTTTCGTCGCCAATGCCTGGTACGGGCCGTTCATCGCCACCGCCATGTTCATGGTGGCGATCGTCGTCGCGATAGGAGTCTCGTTGGCGATCACCGGCCGGGTCAGCATGCTTCAGCTATTCTCCGGCGGGCTCGTGCTGGTGATGGGCGCGCTCACCGTCTGGCTCCAGAACGAGACGTTCATCAAGATCAAGCCCACGATCTACTACGGCATTGTCACCGCACTTCTCACCTTCGGGCTGATGACCGGGAAACCGCTGCTCAAACTCGCGCTCGGTAGCGCCTATCCCGGGTTGAGCGACGAAGGTTGGCGCAAGCTCACACGCAATTGGGCGATCTTTTTCGCCCTCATGGCGCTCCTCAATGAAGCCGTCTGGCGCAACACCTCGACCGACTTCTGGATCGGCTTCAAATTGTGGGGCGCCCTTCCAATCACCTTCCTGTTTGCCGCGGCGAACATCCCGATGCTGCTCCGCCACGGCCTGACCCAGGAACAGGCGCCGGCGCTGGCCACCGAGGAGGCTACGGCGGAGTGACCGAACCAGTGCTGTCGATCCGCTCAGTCCGCAAGGCCTACGCCAGCGGAACCGAAGCGTTGAAGGGGATCGATCTCGACATTGAGCGGGGCGAGATTTTCGCGCTGCTCGGACCGAACGGTGCCGGCAAGACGACGCTGATCAACATCATATGCGGGATCGTCAACTCCAGCGGCGGTGAGGTGCTGGTCGAAGGCGATCACTGGCGCCGGGACTATCGCAAAGCCCGCACCCGCATCGGCCTGGTCCCCCAGGAATTGCTGATCGACGTGTTCGAGCCGGTCGAGAACACCGTCGCTTTCAGCCGCGGGCTATTCGGCAAGCGAGCCGATTCCGCGCGGGTTGAGCAGATCCTCCGCGATCTGTCACTCTGGGACAAACGCAAGGCCATCATGCGGGAGCTGTCCGGAGGGATGAAGCGGCGAGTAATGATCGCCAAGGCGCTGGCCCACGACCCGACGATCCTGTTTCTGGACGAGCCGACCGCTGGAGTCGACGTGGAGCTTCGCCGGGACATGTGGGAGCTGGTCCGGCGGCTGCGGGACAATGGCACGACGATCATCCTGACCACGCACTATATCGAAGAGGCGGAAGAGATGGCAGACCGCGTCGGCGTCATCTCCCAGGGCGAGCTGATCCTGGTCGAGGACAAGCATACGTTGATGCGCAAGCTTGGGCGCAAGGAGCTGACCCTGCAACTTGGGGAAGCGCTCTCATCCATCCCGCGGGAGCTTGCCGAGTGGTCACTCGTGCTCAGCGACAATGGCCGGACGCTGACCTACACCTATGATGCGCGCGGTGAGCGCACGGGCATCCCGTCGTTGCTGACCGCGATGCGCGACCTCGGTATCGGCTTCAAGGATCTCGAAACGCATCAATCCAGTCTCGAGGAAATCTTCGTGAACCTGGTCAACGATCGCCGGAAAGCGGCATGACCGGTTTCAATCATCCTGGCGTCTGGGCGATCTTCAAGTTCGAGATGCTGCGCTTTCGCCGCACCTTGTGGACCGGCCTCGCGGTCCCGGTGATCACGACTTCGCTCTATTTCATCGTCTTCGGGTCCGCGATCGGAACCCGGATGACGGAAGTCGGCGGGGTCGATTACGGCAGTTTCATCGTCCCCGGGCTGATGATGCTCTCGCTGTTCACGGAATGCATTTTCAACGCCAGCTTCGGCATTTACATGCCGCGATTCACCGGCACCAGTTACGAGATCCTGTCGGCGCCGCTCTCTCCCTTGGAGATCGTGCTCGGCTTTGTTGGCGCAGCGGCAACCAAAGCCACTCTCGTGGCGCTCATGATCCTCGCCACTGCAAACCTGTTCGTTGAGGTCAGGGTCGAGCATCCGCTGTGGATGCTGATCTATTTGCTGCTGGTCGCCGCCACCTTCTCCCTCTTTGGCTTTATCGTTGGGATCTGGGCCAAGGGCTTCGAGCATCTGCAGATTATTCCGCTGCTGGTCGTCACCCCGCTGACCTTCCTCGGCGGCGCGTTTTATTCGATGGATATGCTGGCCGAGCCGTGGCGCACGATCACCCTGTTCAATCCGGTGGTTTACCTGATCAACGGCTTCCGCTGGACCTTCTTCGGGATGGCCGAGGTTCCCGTCGCCATCAGCCTGACCGCCACATTGGCGTTCTTCCTGATCTGCCTCGGCGTGATCGTATGGATCTTCAAGACCGGCTATCGCCTGAAACAATGATCCAGGCCCGTGGAAGCTGCGGCGATGAGCGCTTGCCCATTGGGGTCAGATAGCCGTAACGAATGACCAGTGTTCGACAGGGGAACGTAAATGGGGAAACTACTAGAAAATCTTCATCTGACCTTGGTCGTCGGATTGGTACTCGCGCTCGCGTTGATGGGCATTTTCCACGCCGAGATCATCGAGGCGCCGGTCATTTTCCGCTGGCTCCACGTGTTCTTCGGCATCCTGTGGATCGGCCTGCTTTATTATTTCAACTTCGTGCAGATCCCGACGATGCCGAAAGTCCCGGCCGAACTGAAGCCGGGCGTTTCGAAGTTTATTGCTCCAAGCGCCCTGTTCTTCTTCCGCTGGGGCGCGGCCTTTACGGTCCTGACCGGAGCCATTCTGGCTTGGTTGAGCGGCTATCTGGTTGAAGCGCTGACCTTCCAGGAAGGCTTCCAGCTGATCGGTACCGGCATGTGGCTGGCGTTGATCATGGCTTTCAACGTTTGGTTCATCATCTGGCCAAACCAAAAGAAGGCGCTCGGGCTGGTCGATGCCGATGATGCGGCAAAGGCCAAATCGGCGCGGACGGCAATGCTGGCCAGCCGGACCAACACTTTGCTGTCCATCCCGATGCTCTACGCGATGACCACCTATCAGTCGCTCGGCGGCTGATCCGACTCACTTCAGAGGGGACGGTCTGAACGGCCGTTCCCCTCGACACCCGGCGCTGGTTCCGAACAACTCTCTAACCGAGATACAAGCGTTCGCTGGACAGGTCAGCGGCCCAGCACCATATCACGGGTGGACATGGAGTTGATCGAGATCGTGCCTCCCAATTTCCGTGCTTTTGATCAGGCTACGAGCGCGCTGACATGCTGACCACAAGCAACGCCAGGCCCGATCTTCCGCAGCTCGCAGATATCCTCGACGAATATGAGTTCCTGGACAGCGAGGATCGCTACCGCCTGCTGATCGACCTTGGCCGCCGGCTTGAGCCGATGCCCGACGCATTGAAAACCGACGCCACGCTGGTTCGTGGCTGTTCGGCCGCGGTGTGGGTCTACCCGACCCAACTCCCCGACGGCCGGCTGCATTTTCTCGCCGACAGCAATGCGGCGATCACCAAAGGGATTGTCGCGCTGGTGCTCGCTGCCGTCCAGGACCGCAGCGCAGCGGAGATCGCCGCGGTCGACATCCGGGCGGAGATCGCCCCATTCGCCCTCGACAAGCAGCTCAGCTCGAACCGAACGCAGGGCATCCCGAACATGATCGCCTTGGTTCAGGAAACCGCCGCCCGTTACGCCTGATCCCTAGCTCGCCGGCTTACGTTCCTCGGCACGGCGAAGGACGTCGTACGCTGCCTGCACCTGCTGAAAGCGCGCGGCGGCGTCCTGGTCATCAGGCCGCAAGTCCGGATGGTTTTCCTTGGCCAGCCGGCGGTAGGCCGCCTTGATCGTATCGAAGCTGGCGTCGCTTTCGAGCTCAAGCACATCGAGCGCCCGCATTTCCTCGCGGCTGCGGGTGCCGTCGCCAGGACCGCCCCACTGCCAATGCGCTGACCGGCGAAATCCCGCTGCACCGGCAGCCTCGTCCGCCTCTCGCCGAGCGGCTTCTTCCGGATCAAGGCCGGCGAAGTAATTCCAGTTGCGATTGTACTCGGCGGCATGACCCTCGCAAAAATACCAGCGCTCGCGGCTGTTGGGAGCCTTCGGCGCGGGTCGATCGCCTGGCTCTGTGCAGCCCTCCCGGTCGCACAGCCGCACCTTCGCCGCGCCGCGTTCGCTGCCGTAGGCGCGCCAGCGGGGAAATCCCCAATCATCCGATCGCTTTTGGCGCCGCATAGCTAAGCTTACGCATCTCCAATCATGTTTGCGAGGAACACATTCGAAAGATCGAAGTGCCAGGGGACCTGTAAGCCGGGTTCTGTCCATTCCCGTGATGTGCGGGAACTGGGCGACCATTCCTCTAGGAGACGGATTGCTCCGCCCCTCAAGCGACCAACCCGGGCGGCGAGCCGGAATGTGCCCCGGAGCCGAAGCCCCTTGCCGCCCCTATTCGGTCTTGCACCCGGTGGGGTTTGCCGTGCCGGTCCTGTTGCCAGTCCCGCGGTGCGCTCTTGCCGCACCCTTTCGCCTTGACCCGCCCGAAGACGAGCAGCCTGCTTTCTGTGGCACTGTCCCTGATCCCCGCCAAAGCGGAAACCGCCGGGCGTTACCCGGCACCGTTATCCCGTGGAGCCCGGACTTTCCTCGCCTTCCGATCATCGGAAGCCGCGGTCGCCCGGTCCCCTGGCACCCGGCAATATAGGAAAGCGGCGCCGCCGCGTCGAGATCAGAGATCGCCCTGCGGCCGCGGCAACAGCAAGGCGAGCAGCTTGGCCCGGCATTCTCCATCGATGATGCCGTCGATGGAGTCAGGCCGAAAGCGGCGCTGGAAGGCGATCACTGCTTTCCGCGGCTCGGTGACGTCATACCCGAACCGCTCCAGCGCCAGCAGAAACGCGGCATCGCCCCAACAGGGGTCGATCAACCCGCGCGTCGGGCTTGGCAGTGCCAGCCTGCGCCGGGCGAGAGCTTCCCACGGAAACAGTTCGCCGGGGTCCTCCTTGCGCGCGGGCGCGACATCGCTGTGCCCGACCACGTCACCGCGCGAGATGCCGTGACGTTCCTTGATCGAGGCAACAAGCGGGATCAGCGCGGCGATCTGCTCATCGGGAAACGGGCGGTAACCGAACTCATGCCCCGGATTGACGATCTCGATTCCGACGCTGGCACTGTTCACGTCGCGGATGCCGCGCCAGTAGGAGCGGCCCGAGTGCCAGGCGCGTTTATCCTCATCGACGAGCCGGAACACGCTGCCGTCCTCATCGATCAGATAGTGCGCAGACACTTTCGCTTCTGGCGAGGTCAGCCGATCGAGCGCGCCCTGCGCGTCGGGCATGCCGGTGTAGTGGAGCACGATCATCGACACGGATGCCGTACGATCATCGAAGTTGGGCGATGACCGGTCGATGAATTCCATGGCCGACTCAGCGCACGATGGGCCTAACGGGTCAAGTCCCCGCGGCGGCGGCGCGAGCGCTGGCCTGCGGCGGGGCATCTGGAACGGCAATCTTCCGGTAAAGCCCGCGGAAACTCTGGTCCGGCACGAGTTGCGGAGTTTGGCCGACGACCGTTTCGCCCGCTCCCAGCATCAAAAATCCATCCATAGCCATCGCGGCCGAAAGCCGCCCGAATGCCTCGGCACGTTTCGCACCGCTGAAGTAAAGCAGAACGTTGCGGCACAACACGACATCAAACCCGCCGGGTTTCGTGAATGGCTCAAGCACATTGTGGGTCTGGAATCGCACCGTCCGAAGCAGCTGCGGCTTCGCCTGCCAGCCCCGCGGAGTCTCGTCGAACCAGCGCATCATCTGCATGACGCCAAGGCCCCGCTGCACCTGGAATTGGCTGTAGCACCCCTGCCGCGCGATCTCGATCGCGGATTCCGAGACGTCGGTGCCGATGATGTCGATCGTCCAGCCATTCCACCGCGGCGCCTGCTCGGCGAACATCATCGCCAGCGACAGCGTTTCCTGGCCGGTCGAGCAGCCTGCCGACCAGATCGAAAGCCGTCGGCTTGAGGCTCGCCGGCGCGCCAGCTCGGGGAGCAGTTGCTCCGCCAGCAGCTCAAACGGAGCGCGGTCCCGGAAGAAATAGGTTTCGTTGTTGAGCAAGGCTTCCACCACTTCCCTCGCAAGCGAGGGTTCCTGCTGAAGGACCAGTCGAGCAATCAGCTGATCGACATCCGGAATCCCGCGTTCACGCAACAATCCCGACAAAGCGGTCTCGATCCGCCAGCGGCGGCTGATCGCGAGCTGCTGTCCTGTTCTCGCTTCGAGCAGGCCGGCAAGGATCCGGTTGGAACTCTCGCTCACCTGCATGGCGCGACTCCCGTCGAGGATGCGATCCTCCGGGCGATATCACCGGGATTGAGGATGGCGCAGGCGAGGCCATTTTCGGCGATGGCCCGTGGCATGCCCCAGACGGCGGAGCTTGCCTCATCCTGAGCAATCACCGAACCGCCGGCGGCGACCAGCTTCGCTGCGCCTTCGAATCCGTCGCGGCCGATCCCCGACAGAACGATGCCGAGCCCTGCCGCACCAAAAGCCTCCGCCATGGACTCGAACATCGGATCGGCTGAGGGCATGCAGCCGCTTGAGCTCTTCCGACGGTCGATTTCGATCTGGAAGCGGCTCCCGCGCTTGCGGACAAGAAGATGCCCGTCGCCAGGCGCAAGCACGATCCGGTCCGGCTCCAGGAACATTCCAGGCTCGCCAACCAGCGTCTCCCGGCCGGCGGAGATTGTGAGCTGGCGCGCAAAGACGGGCATGAACGGACCCGGCAGATGCTGCGTCACCAGGATCGGGACGCCAATCTTTGGCGGCAAGGACGTGAACAACTGCCCGAGAGCGTGGATTCCGCCCGTCGAGCTGCCAATCGCGACGATCCCGGCCCGCTGCACCGCCATCGCCCGGATCGGAGCCATCGGCACGACCGCCGGAGCGGATGGTGCCGCTGTCGGCCGCGGGAGGTCGGCGAGAGCATGCAATTTGGTGAGCAGAATCTCGGAGAACTTGCCATTGAACTGGCCAGAACCCGGCTTTGGCAGCGTGTCTGCGGCTCCGAGCGACAAGGCGGCGAGTGTCTGCTCCGCGCCGTCAATAGTCAGCGTCGAGACGATCAGGACCGGCGCCCCGTTCGCACCGGCGATGATCCGCGGCAGAGCGTCCAGCCCTCCAGTTCCGGGCATTTCGAGGTCGAGCAGGATGACATCGACCGGGGTAGACTTTAGCGCGTCAAGCGCATGCTCGGCAGTGGCCGCAACCGCAGCGACGTGGAAGCCGCCGGCGCTTTCGACCATCCGGGAGAGGACTGCTCGGGCGACGATCGAATCGTCGACGATCATCAGCCGGATCGGTCGCCGGACCGGGAAGTCGGGTCCAGATTTCCGTCCGGACGTGGCTAGCGCCCGCTCCACGACGGCTCAGGCGACGCCGACGAGCTGGAGCTTGATGTGCAGTGTCTCGCGATCGAATGGCTTCATGACATATTCGTCAGCGCCCGCTTCGATCGCCGCGCGGATATGCGCCATGTCATTTTCGGTCGTGCAGAAGACGACCTTCGGCTGATCGCCATGACCGCGCTGGCGCAGCAGCTTGAGGAATTCCATCCCGCTCATCACCGGCATGTTCCAGTCAAGCAGGACGACGTCCGGCATTCCTTCCTCGCAACGGGCGAGCGCTTCCTTGCCGTCGCCCGCTTCGACTACGGAAAACTCGAGCGTCTCAAGGATATGGCGGGCGACCTTGCGGATCACCTTGGAGTCATCAACGATCAGACAAGTCTTCATTCGCCCAATTCCCACTCGATTTCCGACAGTCCTAAAGGACAATGGTAACTGATCGCTTAAGCCGCGCGTGCAATCTGCGCCCCAGAAATCAAGGCCGCGACGTCGACCAGCAGCAGCGGTCCAAGCTCTGTTTCGACCAGCCCTAGCGAAACCCGCTCCCAACCCGGCTCAAGCCCCGCGCGAACGGCTGCGGGCGTTGATTGAGCCTCCAGCACATCGTCGACCCCGTCGACCATGAGCGCGTAATAATGCCCGTCCAGCTCGACGACTGCCGCAGGACGATGGCCGCTGACGGTCGAGGAGGCTGTCGGAAGATCCAGCGCGCGGGCACAGTCAATGACGGTGAGGACCCGGCTGCGTAGAGCCGACAGTCCCGCTACATGCTCCGGCGCACGCGGCACCGGAGTCAGCGCATCGAGCTCGATCACCGACTGAACCGCGGACGCCTGAATCGCGACCCGCTGCCCGGCGAGCGTCACGATCAGCAGCAACTGGTTCATTGGCCCCTCCCTCCGACCGCCGACTTGAGGGCCACCAACAGGCCCGCGCGGTCATAGCGGTAGATGCTGTCTGCAGCGCCCGGCCCCTCGACCTGCGACGAACGGACCCGGATCACCCTGGCGGCATTGCCCGGGAGGTCAGGCGATTCCTCGGCCACAATCGCGAGGTCGACGTCGACCTCGTCCTGCTCGTCAACCACCTGGTAGCCGGCGGCCTCGACAATCGGCCGCAGGAAATTCTGCATCCAAGGGTCCTGATCCGGCAGGCGGCAGAGGGCCCGTGAACGATCGGCAGAACTGATGTGCTGCGCGAACAGCCAGTGCGGGTCGAGGAGTTCGGCTGGCTGGCCATCGATCAGCACGACTGCGGAAACTTCCCCAGCCGAGGCCACCGGGATCATCTCGCCGGAGTAGGATGTCATGTCGATCACATCGCGGAAGACGTAGCCAAGCTCTCTCTCGCCGTCGTTGAGCCGGAACAGGCGGATTCTTTCGTCCGGGACTTCTTCACGACCCATTCCCGCAATTGGGAGGATCGCATCATCAATGACGACGCGCAGCTGACCGCCGCTGAGCTGGATCGACGCGCTGTCAATTTCTTCGATCCGTTCGACCAGCGGCAACCGGATCGCGCGGCGGCGACCGTCGAGCCCGGTGAAGACCAGCAATTCGACGGCCTTGGCTGTCGGCGACTCAGCTTGTTCAAGGATTCTTGAAGAGCGATCCTGGCTTTCGAGCCGCAGCCCCGCAGACTGGGCAAGTCCGGCAGGATCGAACAGGAGGATCGGGCTGCCGTCATCAGCCAGGGTGGTTCCGGCATAGATGCCCGTCGCCATCACGGCCGGAGCGGCAGGCTTGACCACCAGCTCTTCATGATCGTGGATTCGGTCGACGGCGAGCGCGAACAGATCGCCGCCGGCGGGCTTCAGCACCACCAGGGTACGCGCCTCATCTTCCAGCTC
>CAMLKX010000038.1 GCA_946480515.1 uncultured Sphingomonadaceae bacterium
ATTTCCGCGACATCGGGGACGAGAAACCCGATCCCGACCTGCTTGAGATGGCGGCGTCGCTGATCGAGCGGAAGACCGGCGAGTTTGAGCCTGCCGAGTTTCACAACCGCTACGTGGACGCGCTCAAGGCGCTGATCGAGGAGAAAAAGAAGAAGAAGGGCAAGCTGGTGATCCAGGATCCCGACGAAGGTCTGCCTTCGGGTGGTTCGAACGTGATCGACCTCATGGCGGCACTCAAGAAGAGCCTCGGCGAAAGCGACGCTCAGAAGCCCGCCAAAAAATCAGCAGTCGCAAGCAAGCCGGCACCGCGTCGCTCGTCTTCGCGCAAGCCCCCAGAGCGAAAAACCGCCGGCCGCAAGCGGGCGTAAGCGATGGCGGATCGCGCCAAGCTCGACATCCAAACTTACAACCGGAAGCGGGACTTCGCGAAAACCAAGGAGCCACGCGGCCGCAAGCTCAAGGGCAAGGGCGACAGCTTCGTTGTGCAGAAACATGACGCGAGCAGGCTGCATTGGGATTTCCGGCTGGAGCTGGACGGGGTCCTGAAGAGCTGGGCGGTGCCGAAGGGCCCCAGCCTCGACCCCGGCGAGAACCGGCTTGCGGTGCGGACCGAGGACCACCCGCTCGACTATGGCGATTTCGAAGGAGTGATCCCGCGCGGCGAGTATGGCGGCGGCACGGTCATGCTTTGGGACCAGGGCCGCTGGGTTCCGGAGCCTGGCAAGGACCCGCGCAAGACGATCGAGGAAGGCCACCTCCACTTCACCCTCGAGGGCGAGCGGATGCGGGGCGAGTGGGTCATGTTCCGGCTCAAGCCGCGTCCGGGCGAGCGGTCCGAAAATTGGATGCTCAAGAAGGTCACCGACGCATTCGCCAAGCCTGACGAGGGCGAGGCCTTGGTCGACGACTGCGTGACTAGCGTCACCACCGATCGCACGATGGCTGAGATCTCGTCCGGCGAAGATGTGTGGAAATCCAATCGCAGCGGCGGAAAGGGTGGACGGTCCAAACGCAGGGCTACCGCGGGCCCGCCGCCGTTCCGCGCGCCGCAACTGGCGACGCTGGTCGACGATGTGCCGAGCGGGAGCGGCTGGATCCACGAGTATAAATATGACGGCTATCGGCTGCTGCTCGCGACCGCCGGTGGTGCAGCCACGGCCTGGACCCGCAACGGCAAGGACTGGAGCGACAAGTTTCGCGGCATTGTCCGTGCGGCGGAGAAACTTCCAGCTGGCTGCCTGATCGACGGTGAAGCGGTCGCGCTCGGCAAGGACGGCAAACCCGATTTCCAGCTGCTGCAGGCGACCCTGAAAGGTGGCAAGGCGGACTTGGCCTTCTATGCCTTCGATCTGCTCGTCGATCGCGGCGAGGATATTACTCCATTACCGAATATCGAGCGCAAGGAGCGCCTCGCGGCCCTGTTGAAATCGGTGAGCGCGCCCATCCTCTATGGGGATCATGTTGTCGCCAAGGGGGAGGCGCTATTCACCGCCATCTGCAAGGAAGGCGGCGAAGGCATTGTCTCCAAGAAGGCTGCCGCACCTTACAGCGCGGGACGCAATCGATCCTGGCTGAAAGTCAAATGCATCAACCGGCAGGAGTTCGTCATCGTCGGCTGGCAGCGCAGCGACCGCCGCCGGGGATTCCGGTCGTTGCACCTGGCGGTCCAGGAGAAGGGTGGGCTGCGCTATGCCGGGAAGGTCGGGACCGGGTTCAACACTCAGTTGATCGACAGCATCAGCGAGCGGATGGCGCCGCTCGAAATTGACGAGCCTGCGCTTTCCATCCCCCGAGAGGCGAAACGCGGATCGCACTGGATCAAGCCTGAACTCGTGGCCGAGGTCGCCTTCACCGAGTTCACCGACGAAGGCGTGCTGCGCCACCCGAGCTTCATCGCCCTCCGGGAAGACAAGCCCGCCCGCGAGGTTGTGCGCGAAAAGGCCGCGCCGCTTGCCAAGAAGGAGCGCAAGTCATCGACCGGCGCAAAGTCCGTCGCAATCAAGATCAGCAACCCCGATCGGGTGATCTATCCCGAGGACGGGCTGACCAAGGGCGATCTTGCCGCCTATTATACAGCGGTTGAGGCGCTGATGCTGACAGATACCGCGCGGCGGCCGGTCAGCCTGGTGCGCTGCCCGCAGGGACGATCGCGCAAATGCTTCTTCCAGAAGCATGATGCGGGTTCCTTCGGCGAGTCCGTCAAGCACGTCCCAGTGAAGGAAAAAAACGGTTCAACCGAAGATTATCTCTACATCGAAGATGGCTCCGGTCTGCTGACCCTGGTGCAGATGGGCACGATCGAGCTTCATGGCTGGGGAAGCCGCGTTGATGCTCTCGAGCAGCCCGACCGCCTCGTCTTCGACCTTGATCCCGACGTTGGGCTCGATTTCGCTGACGTGCGGTCCGCGGCCCTGCGCTTGCGTGCGCTGCTGTCGGACCTGGGGCTGGTCAGCTTTCCGATGACCACCGGCGGGAAGGGGCTACACGTCGTCGTTCCGCTTGATGCCACTGCCGACTGGAAGCAGGTGAGCGACTTCGCCGAGCGGTTCGCACGGGCCGTGTCATCGGCTGAGCCCGAGCGCTTCACGGCGAACATCCGCAAGGTCCATCGCAAGGGCCGGATATTCCTCGACTGGCTGCGCAACCAACGCGGCGCAACTGCGATCCTGCCCTATTCGGCGCGAGCGCGAGAAGGGGCTCCGGTCGCGGCTCCGATTACTTGGGATGAGCTGGAGGAGACTCCCGGCGGCAATCGGTTTTCGATTCGCGATGCGGAGGAGCTGCTCGACCGCGCCGGGTCCAGGCTTCTGGCCGGGTGGGGCCAAGCAAACCAACGCCTTCCTGACGCTTAAAAACTGAGTTCCTGATAAATCCTGCTGACGTCGCCGGACCATATATTATGGAAGTGGTCCAGCATTCGGTCGGCTGGGGTCACGCCCGTAGTGACCACCTCCCGCAACGGATCGAGGAAGCCGCCTTCATTATCTCCCGCGGCATTCAGCCGGGCCCGGTCGGTCAGGCCATCGCTTGCGATCTCCACCACCTTGGCGGCCAAGTCCCGCAGAGTGCCGCCACCCGGCACCGGGGTTTCCAATCCCTTTCGAGGGACGATGTGGCGCAGCGCCTCGCGCTCCGCGATCGTCCAATGCTTGACGAGGTCCCAGGCAGCATCCAGCGCTCTAGATGAGTACAGCAGTCCGACCCACAGCGCGGGCAATGCACAGATGCGGCTCCAGCGGCCGCCGTCCGCACCACGCATTTCAAGGAAGCTCTTCAGCCGGACCTCGGGGAACGCGGTCGACAGATGATCCGTCCAGTCGTTCCGCGTCGGCTTCTGTCCTGGCAAAGCGGGCAGCTTGCCGTCGAGAAAGTCACGGAAGCTCTGGCCGGCCGCATCGAGATATTTGCCGTCGCGGAAGACGAAATACATCGGCACGTCGAGCGCATAGTCGCAATAGCGTTCGTACCCGAAGCCGTCCTCGAACACGAACGGGAGCATGCCCGTTCGCGCCGGATCGGTGTCTTCCCAGATATGGCTTCTGAAGCTCTTGTAGCCGTTTGGCTGACCCTCCGTCAGCGGAGAGTTCGCGAACAGGGCGGTCGCGACCGGCTGCAGCGCAAGGCCAACCCGGAACTTCTTCACCATGTCGGCTTCCGACGAATAATCGAGGTTGGCCTGGATGGTGCAGGTGCGGAGCATCATATCCAGCCCCAGATTGCCAACGCGGGGCATATGGCGAAGCATGATGCCATAGCGGCCCTTGGGCATGATCGGCAGCTCGTTGCGGGTCTTGTCCGGCCACATTCCCAGTCCGAGAAAGCCGAGTCCCAGCCGCTCGCCGACTGCTTTCACCTGATCCAGGTGCCGGCTTGCTTCCGCGCAGGTTTCGTGAAGAGTAGCGAGGGGGGCGCCGGACAGCTCGAGCTGCCCGGCGGGCTCGAGACTGATCGTTCCGTCAGTGCCGGTCAGGGCGATAACCTTGCCTTCTTCCTCGACCGGCTGCCATCCGAACTCGGTCAATGCGGTGAGCAGATCGCGAATCCCGCCGGGTTCCTCCCACGATGGGGCGCGATGATCCGCCAGGCGGTAGACGAACTTTTCATGTTCGGTGCCAACCCGCCAGTCTTCGCGCGGCTTCTCACCGCCCTCGAATACCGCGAGCAGGTCATCACGGCTCTCGATCAGCGGACTGGCGCTGGTGTCTGTGCGAGTGGTCATCGGGCCGCGCTTAGCGCCAGTCTCCGGCCAGCGCCATCCACACTGCGATGCCGGCAAGAGCGGCGGTTTCAGCGCGCAGGATCCGTGGGCCGAGCGAAATGCGAGTGACGGATTGCACGGCCCGGACCTCGTCCCGCTCCTGATCGGTAAATCCCCCTTCCGGGCCGATCAGCAGGCAGGCCGCTCCAGGCTTGACGGACGAAGCGATCTCAGCGCCCCCATTTTCATCGGCGAAATAGAGCATCCGGCCGGGATCGAGGCTCGTCAGGAAGCCGCGGAGAGTCGTTGGCGGGAGCAGTTCCGGCAATCGGGTTCGACCACATTGCTCGGCCGCCTCAATGGCGATCGCCTCCAGTCGCTCAACCTTGACCCGGTCGATGACAGTTCGCTGCGTGATGACGGGAATCAGGCGCGCAATTCCAAGCTCCGTCGCTTTCTCAATCAGCCAGTCGATTTGGGCCCGCTTGACGGGAGCAAAAGCCAACCAGAGGTCCGGGATTTTTTCGACCAGCCGGGTGCGCTCAACCACGGTCAGAATCACCTGTTTTTTTGATGCGCTCGTCACTTCACCAAGCCACTCGCCGCTGTGTCCGTCGAACAGCAGGACTTGTGCGCCGTCCCCCATTCGCATGACGTTCGCCAGGTAATTGGATTGCGCTCCATCCAGCTTAATCCTTGCTCCTGGCCCGAGCGGCTGGCGAACGAACAATCGAGGGAGGCTCCTGGGTGGCCAGGCCGGAACTGAAGTCATGACCGGAGCGAAGCAGATGAAGCTGATTTAGGCCAGCCCCGACGGCTTTGGCGATCGCGGACATTCAGCTAGGAGCAGCATGGCTGGAGTGAGGGAGTGGTATGTCTGAACAGCTGAGCGATTTTGTGGTGGTTGGGACTGGCGCTGGCGGTCTCGCGGGGGCAATCGCCGCCAAGCTGAACGGGCTCAACCCGCTCATCATCGAGAAGGCTGCCGTTTGGGGCGGAACAAGCGCACTGTCCGGCGGAGGCGTGTGGATCCCAAACAATCCTCTGATGCAGCGGGACGGCGCAGCCGATTCCGTCGATGAGGCATTGGCCTATCTTGAGGCGGTAATCGGCGACGTTGGCCCCGCGAGCAGTCGCGAACGCAAGCTCGCCTATCTCCATACCGGACCGCAAATGGTCGAACAGCTCGAGCAGCTTGGGTTCAAATGGCGGCGAGCACCGCGCTATCCTGACTATTATCAGGACCAGCCAGGGGCCAAGGTCGGCCGGACGCTCGAAGGCGCGACCGTCGATGCCGAGATTCTCGGCTCCTGGCTGGAAACATTGCGGCACTCACGCTTCCCACCGATGGCGCTCAGCACCGATGCGGCTCCGCAGATGCCGACCGCCTTCCGATCGTTCAAGTCAGCCCGGACCTTCTTCGGAGTGCTTGGCGAAACGATGAAGTACCGGCTGCGCGGGCGAATGCCGATGTCGGTTGGGGTTGGCCTCGTCGCGCAGTTGATGGCCATCGTGCAAAAGCTGCAGATCCCCGTTCTGCTCGACACGCCGCTGCGTTCCCTCGTCATCGAAGGAGATCGGGTTACGGGGGTTTTGGCTGGCCGCGATGCAGAGGAGCGGAAAATCCCCGCAAGCCGCGGCGTGTTGCTGTGCGCCGGCGGGTTCGCCAAGGATCCCGAATATCGCCTACCCCTTCAAGGCGTAACCGGCGAGTGGAGTCCAGCAAGTCCGGACGACACCGGTGACGCTCACAAGATTGGCGCCGCTGCTGGCGCGGAACTGGCGCTGATGGACTCGGCAACCTGGTATCCGGTGTCGATCATGCCGGATGGAACCATCAACGCCGGCATCTGGGAGCGCACCCTTCCCGGCTCGATCATGGTCGACAGCGCGGGTCAGCGGTTCACGAACGAGGCCGCGTCATACGTCGACGTAGGCTTGGACATGTTCGAGCGTAACCGGTCGGTCACAGCGATCCCCAGCTGGCTGGTTTTCGACAGCCGTTACCGAAACCGCTACTTCTTCGGCAGCATTCCACCGCGCGTGACCTCAGCAATGGTTGAGAGCGGCTTCCTCACCAAAGGAGAGACGATTGAGGAGCTTGCCGGCAAGTGCGGGATTGATCCGGATGGATTGGCTCGCACCGTCGAACGGGTGAATGGTATGGCAGCGCGCGGCGTCGACGAGGATTTCAATCGGGGCGCCAGCGTCTACGATCAATATTTCGGTGATCCTACCAACCTGCCCAATCCTTCGTTCGGTCCGATCGACAAGGCTCCTTTCTACGCCACGCGCTATTTTCCGGGCGATCTCAGCACCAAGGGCGGACTAATGGCTGACGAGCATGCGCGGGTGCTGCGGTCGGACGGGTCCGTGATCGAGGGACTCTACGCAGCCGGCAATTGTGCGGCCCCGGTGATGGGCCGAACCTATCCGGGCGCCGGCGCGACCCTCGGTCCCTCAATGGTGTTCGCCTGGATCGCCGCGTACCACTGCGCAGCGCAAGTCGTGACAGCGCGCTCCTGAGGCATGGTGAATCACCCGTTCATCTCAATCCGTAAGCGGGCGTAAACCGCTTCCGGATTACCAAGTCTGATCCGGGGGGAGCCGAGGAGTTCCCGATGCCCAGTTTTGGCAGGCGTGTAGATCAGACAACCGGTGGTCGCCGGCGAGCATCCCGAGAGACGGTGGTGCTGGCCGGTGCGCTGATGACGCTCAGCAATTCGCACACCGTCACGCTCGTGAACATCTCGAGCACCGGCGCAAGGCTGCGCGGCGATAACCTGCCGACTCGCGACAAGGACGTATGGTTGAAGATCGGGCCCCTCGACATTCTGGCGACCGTCGTGTGGCGGGCTTCCGATCTGTGCGGCGTGACGTTCGATACAACTCTGCCCGATCATTATTGGAGCTACATCCGAAGAGAAGGGAAAAGCATCAGCCTGACGCGGCTGAGTGCGGAGCAGAAACTTGCCTTCGAGGATTGGCAGACCGGACTCGCCCGCTGATTTTCGAGGACATCGCGCGCGGTGCGGCTTAGGCCGCACGCATGGCCGAAATGATCCACGACATTGTTCCAGACAGTGAGCGGCGCGGTCTGATCGGCGCGATGCCGCGGCAGGTTCGGCCATTTGCGTCGCTCATGCGGACCGACCGCCTGATCGGAACCTGGCTTCTGTACTGGCCGTGCGTCTGGAGCGTTGCTCTGGCCGGCGTCCAGGATCGTTGGGACCTCTTCCTGTGGTTCGGGCTGGGAGCGTTCGCAATGCGCTCGGCCGGGTGCGTCTACAACGACCTCGTCGATCGTGACCTCGATGCTCGGATTGAGCGGACGCGGCTCCGGCCGCTGGCGAGGAGACGCGTCAGCGTGCGCTCGGCATGGGCGCTCATTGTGCTGCTCTGTCTGGTTGGATCGATCGTCTTGGTGCAACTGCAGCGGCCCGCGCAATTCGTCGCACTTGCCAGCCTCGCTCTCGTGGCGGCTTACCCGTTCATGAAGCGAATCACATGGTGGCCGCAATTGTGGCTCGGACTGGTGTTCTCGTGGGGAGCGCTGGTTGGCTGGCCTGCGGTCACGAGCGAACTCAGCTGGGCGCCCGTCCTGCTGTGGCTGGGGAGCGTCGCCTGGGTGGTCGGGTACGACACGCTCTACGCCATCCAGGACATTGAGGATGATGCGCTGACCGGAGTGAAAAGCAGCGCCCGCCGCCTCGGCGGCAATGTCGCTCTCGGCGTGGGCTTGTTCTACCTTCTGGCGCTTGCTGGCTGGAGCGCAGCCATCTGGGCGGTTCGGCCCGATCCGGTTGCGCTGCTCGCGCTTGTCCCAGCGGCAGTCCAACTCGGCAGTCAGGTCGTCCGGGCCGACCCCGCTGATCCGGCCGGAGCGCTGGACCTGTTCCGCTCAAACCGATGGTGTGGCTTGTTGGTCTTTCTCGGCATGCTCGCGGTCGGCTTGTCGGCTGGCCGCTGACCGCCTAGGCGGCAGGGATGTTAAGCGTTCGCGAGGCGTCCCAAGCCGTCGAGAAAATGGTCGAACAAGCGCGTTCCTTGGGCGCAACCGCTGCGGATGCAATTTACGTCGGCGACCGGTCCAGCGGCGTGCAGGTTCGCATGGGCGAGCTGGAGGACGTGCACCGCTCGGAAGGAGAGGAGATCGGCCTTCGGCTGTTCGTCGGTCAACGGTCAGCGAGCGTTGCCTCTTCGGACCTTTCGCCAGATGCGTTGCGCGGCTTGGCCGAGCGGGCGCTCGCGATGGCGGAGAATGCTCCCGAAGACCCTTACGCCGGCCTCGCGCCGCAGGATCTTCTCGCCCTCCCCGCCGAGCTGGTCGACCTTGACCTCGCCGACCAGAGTGAGCCTGCGCCCGCAGACCTGCGCGCCTGCGCGCTCGCCGCCGAGAAAGCTGCGCTGGCGGTCCCCCATGTGACGAACAGCAGTGGCGCCGGAGCCAATGCGTCCGCCACCACCATCGCTTTGGCCACCAGTGCTGGCTTTTGTGCCGGGTACCGGGCGACGAGCTTTGGCTGCTCGGCGAGCGTGGTTGCCAGCCAGGGTAGCGAAATGGAACGCGATTATGCCTATCGGGCATCGCGCCATCTGAGCGACCTGGAGGAGCCGGAATCGATCGGGCACCGCGCTGGAAATCGGGCTGCGGCCCGGCTCAACCCAGTGAGAATCGCCAGCGGGCGAATGCCGGTGCTATTCGATCCGCGGGTGGCCAGCAGCCTGCTCGGCCACCTCGCTTCGGGGATCAGCGGGTCGAGCGTCGCACGCAAAGCGAGTTTTCTGCTCGATCAGCTCGGCGAGCGGATCTTCGCTCCGGGAGTGACGGTCACCGACGACCCCCTGCGCAAGCGCGGGCTCCGCTCTCACCCATTCGATGGCGAAGGCGTGCGGGTCGCTCGCCGGCGCATTATCGCTGACGGAGTCCTCACCACCTGGCTGGCCGACAGCGCTGCAGCCCGCCAGCTTGGCTTACAGCCGACCGGCCATGCTGTCCGCGGCGTTGGTGGAGCGCCGGGTGCGGGGCCGAGCAATCTCTACCTCGAAGCCGGAACGCGGACCCGGGAGGAGTTGCTCGCGGCGTTCCCGCAAGCCCTGCTCATCACAGAGGTGATCGGACAGGGCGTGAATGGCGTGACTGGTGACTATAGTAGGGGAGCCGCAGGATTCCTCGTCAGCGGTGGCGAGATCGGACCGGCGGTGAGCGGAATCACGATCGCGTCCAACCTGAAGCAGATGTTTGCATCACTCGAGCCGGCGAGCGATCTCCGGCTTGAGCGCGGTGTCGACTCGCCGACGGTGTTAATCCCGGAGATGACGGTGGCGTCCGCCTGAACTGTCACGCGACCGCCGGTAATCTCAATCGCGGAATCTCGATCGCGGGACAGCGGTCCATGACGACCTTGAGGCCGGCCTGTTCGGCCTTGGCAGCCGCCTCTTCATTGATGACGCCCAATTGCATCCACACAGCCTTGGCGCCGACCGCGATCGCGTCATCCACCGCCTCGGCGGCTGCGGCCGGACGACGAAAGATATCAACGATGTCGATCGGGACGCCGATCTGACCCAGATCGCGCCAGACATATTCGCCATGAACATGCTCGCCGGTGATCTGAGGATTGACCGGCAGAACCCGGTAGCCGCGCTCCTGCAGGAACCGCATGACCCGGTAGGATGGCCGGTCCGGCCGATCCGAAGCTCCGACCATGGCAATTGTTCGCGCATCACCCAGCAGTTCCGAGATCTCGTCGTCACTGGTCAGTGGCATGGGCGTTCCTCCTACGGCAACAATGCGTCAACCGGCGGGCGTATTCAGCGCCGTGAGCAATTTGCCCGCGATGGCGTCGAACTGTTCCGCTATCACGTCTTTGCCGGCTACTGGCGGATGACCAGCGTCCGAGGCTTCTCTCAAGCTCAGGGAAAGTGGGAGCCGGCCCAGAAACGGGACTTCCAGATTTCGGGCAGCGGCCTCAACGCCCCCGGAGCCGAACGGATCGCTGCTTTCCCCGCAGTGAGGACAGACATAGCCTGCCATGTTCTCGACTAGCCCGAGGACCGGAACCTCGGTCTTCCGGAACAGGTCGATCGCGCGGGTTGCATCCATCAACGCGAGGTCCTGTGGGGTGGAAACAATCAGGGCGCCTGCGGGGCGGGCCTTCTGGATCAGTGATAGCTGAATGTCTCCGGTCCCCGGCGGGAGGTCGACCAGGATCAGCTCGGCATCGCCCCGATCCGCGTCCACAAGTTGACCCAGAGCACCCGAAACCATCGGCCCGCGCCACGCGAGCGCCTGTCCTTCCGGAACCATCATCCCGATCGACAGCAGCTTGATGCCCTGCGTTTCCACGGGAATGAGTTGCTTGTCCTTCGCGGATGGCTTGGTGTCCGTCCCGAAAAGCCGCGTCTGCGAGGGCCCCTGGATGTCGCCATCGATCAACCCGACCTTGCGGCCGCGGCGGGCGAGGGCAACGGCGAGGTTCGCCGCAAGAGTCGATTTGCCAACCCCGCCCTTGCCGCTGCCGATGGCGACGAGTTTGCGGAGAGGCTTGGCGGTGGTTAGCGCAACCCGCGCCTCCTTCACGCCCGGAGCTGCAAGCGCGGCTAACCGAAGCCGGTGCTCGAGCGCTTGTCGTTCTTTCTCGGTCAGTCCGCTCGCATCAGCGACGATCGAGGCGATCCCGTCCACCAGCCGCCGGGATCGGATGCGGGGAAAATCAGGGGTTTGATCAAGCGCGGAGTCGAATTCGACGGTCATGAAACCCGCATAGTGGCTCGGAATGGGTGGACCACTGTTTTTCTTGCGCGCGCTTCCTATACTAGCGGCATGAACGTCATTTCCGGGTGGATTTCCCGCGGCCGCGGCCTCTTCAACGACATCAAGGGACCATGGGGCTCCGGTGGTGACACTCCGCCCCCGCCGCCGAGAGGCGAAGGCGGACCCTGGAGCGAACCGCCGCGCCGTCGCCGGGAAGGTCTCGGCAACGTCACCAGCTTGGACGAATTC
Source organism: uncultured Sphingomonadaceae bacterium (assembly GCA_946480515.1). The sequence continues at coordinate 11,205 of CAMLKX010000038.1, forward strand.
CTGCGCAAGAGCCGCGCGCGGCTGGGGAACGGCGGACCGGGAGGACGCTTTCCCGGGGCTGGCAACGGATCTCTTATCGTGTGGGGAGCGATCGGCTTCCTGGCGCTGTGGCTGCTGTTCACGACAGTGCACCGGATTGCGCCTGAAGAACGCGGCGTCGTCACTCGGCTAGGCCGCTACAGCCACACCCTTTCTCCCGGCATCAGCCTGACTCTGCCTTCGCCGATTGACCGGGTCCGCAAGATCGATGTCGAGAACATCCGGACAATCGATCTCGGCTCGACCGGCGAGGAAACGCTGATGCTGACCGGGGATCAGAACATCATCGACATCGCCTATTCGGTTCGGTGGAATATCCGCGATCCTGAGCTCTTCATGTTCGAGCTTGCCGATCCCGAAGAGGCCGTCCGCGAAGTGGCCGAAAGCGCGATGCGTGCCACGGTTGCGCGCCAGTCGCTGGACAGCGCGATCGGCGAGGGGCGCGGAGTGATCGAGGGCCAGGTCGCCGAAACCATGCAGCGAATTCTCGATCAATA
>CAMLKX010000039.1 GCA_946480515.1 uncultured Sphingomonadaceae bacterium
GGCCTGACCTGCGCCCATTATCTGGCCAAGAAGGGCCTCAAGGTCACGATCCTCCGGCTCTTCAACGCCTACGGGCCGAACAACCACCTGAGCTGGTGGGGCGGCCCGGTCGTCACCTTCGCCGGCGATTTCTAGCGGCGGACCGGCCGAGCGCCTTGGCCAGTGGCGGGTGCTTCGCTAGCGTCGCGCCAACCCATGGACATCTATCTTCCCATCGCCGGACTATCGGTCAACGCGCTGTTCATCGTCGCCCTGGGGGGACTGGTGGGTGTGCTGTCCGGCATGTTCGGGGTTGGCGGCGGTTTCCTGACCACGCCGCTGCTGATCTTCTACGGCATTCCGCCGACGGTGGCGGTCGCTTCCGCAACGACGCAGATCACCGGGGCCAGCGTCTCCGGTGCGCTCGCCCACATGCGGCGCGGCGGGGTCGATCTGCGAATGGGCGCGGTGATGACGGTGGGCGGCCTGTTCGGATCGCTCGCCGGGGCCGGCCTGTTCCGGCTGTTGCAGGCGCGGGGGCAGATCGACACGGTGATCGGCCTTCTCTACGTCATTCTGCTGGGCGGCATCGGCGCGCTGATGCTGCGCGACTCCGCTGTCGGACTTGGCTGGCTGCCGAAGCCGGAGGCGGTGCAACCCGCCAGCCGCCACAAACCGTGGGTCGCCGGACTGCCGCTGCGGTGGCGCTTCTATGCTTCCGGTCTTTATATCTCGCCGATTGCTCCGGCGATGCTTGGCTTTGCCACCGGAATGCTGACCATGCTGCTTGGCGTCGGCGGCGGCTTCATCCTTGTTCCGGCGATGATCTACCTGCTCGGCATGGCCGCGCGGGTGGTGGTGGGCACCAGCCTGGTGATGATCCTTGTTGTCAGCGCGGGCGCAACCCTGATCCATGCGCTGACAACGCGGTCGGTTGACATCGTGCTTGCCGCCCTGCTGCTGGTCGGCGGAGTGATCGGCGCGCAATATGGAGCGCGCCTGACCACCCGGCTCAAGCCCGATCTGCTCCGTCTCGCGCTCGCCGTCATCATCCTGGCGGTCGCCGTACGGATGGCGCTTGGGCTGGGCTGGCGGCCGGACGCGATCTATTCGATCGACTATCTATGAAGCGGACGGCTGCGATCCTGCTGTTCCTGCTTGCGCCAATGATGGCCGGGGCAGCCTCGCCGCGTCTCGTGCCGGATGTCTCTTCGCGCTCGGTCCAGATCTTCTACAGCTTCACCGGCGCCCAGCTGCTGCTGTTCGGGGCGATCCTGTATCCGGGAGGGCGCGTGCCGGAGCGGCCGGTCGACATCGTCGTCGTTCTGCGCGGGCCGGTTGAGCCGATTCTGATGCGCGAGAAGCGCAAGATCGCGGGCATCTGGATGAATGCCGAAAGCAACCGGCTGCAGTCGGTGCCGAGCTTCTATGCCGTCGCCTCATCCCGCCCCATCGACCAGCTGGTCGATGAGCGCACCGCCGCCATCTATGAGATGGGCCTGCGCAACCTCCAACTGTCGCCAGGCGGTGGTGCTCTCCCGGAGAAGGAAATGCGGTTTGAAGCGGGCCTGATCGATCTGATGCGCCGGCGCGGCCTCTACAGCGAGAACCCCAAGGGCGTGGAGATCAGCGAGGGCGTGCTGTACCGCGCCGGCATTGACCTGCCGAGCCAGGTCCCGGTGGGCACCTATACCGCGGAAACCTTTTTGATCGACCGCGGCCGGGTGCTGGCGGTCGCTACCCGGGACGTCGAGATCGACAAATCCGGGTTCGAGCGGTTCGTCGCGCTTGCGGCTCAGCGGCGTGAGATCGCCTACGGCACAGCTGCGGTTCTCCTGTCCTTGCTGCTTGGCTGGATCGCTGCGGCGGCATTTCGCCGATTCTAAGCGTTTTTTAACGGCCTTCGCTTAACAGGCGGGAAAGTAATCCACCGCGTAGGACAAGCGATGACCGATCAACCCAGCCTCAAGCAGTTCGTCGAGCAGATGAGCAGCTACAGCAATGACGAACCTGCCGCTGACACCTCGGTCCCTGCTCCCCGCGCGGCCTTGCCCTCGATCGGAACCGTCATCGATATCGCCGGCTCGAGCTCCCAGATCATGCTCGATTCGGCGACCACCATTTCCCTTCTTGATGATCAGGATCCTTCCGTCGCCATGTCCGGCCAGGTCGGAAGCCAGGTCAAGATGCGCGTCGGCAACAGCTGGCTGATCGCCAACGTCCGCACCCTTCGCAGCGAAGGCGGCGGCGTGGTCGCCAACATCGACTTCCTCGGCGAAGGCCAGTGTACCGCCAATGGAGCGATGATCAACTTCCGCCGTGGCGTCACCCGCTACCCGATTCCAGGATGCGAGGTCTGGCCCGTCACCACCGATGACCTCCGCGGGGTGTTCGCGGCGAATGACAGCCCGCATATCGAGATCGGCACCGTCTACCCGACCGACGACATCCGCGGCGCGCTCTATGTCGATCCAATGCTGTCGAAGCATTTCGCGGTGCTGGGAAGTACCGGTACCGGCAAATCGACTTCGGTCGCGCTGATCCTGCACCGCATTTCGCAGCTCAGCCCCGAGGGTCACATCGTGATGATCGACCCGCACGGCGAATATTCCGCCGCCTTCAAGGGCTGCGGCGAGCTGTTCAACGTCGACAATCTTCAGCTGCCCTATTGGCTGATGAACTTCGAAGAGCATTGCGAAGTGCTGCTCACCACCGACGGGGCGGAGCGTCAGCGCGACGCGGATATCCTCGCCAAATGTCTGCTTGCGGCCCGAACAAAGGGCAAGGCGGCCGAGCAATATGGCAAGGTCACGGTGGATTCGCCGATTCCCTATCTGCTGACCGACCTCAACGGCATCATCGTCAACGAGATGGGCAAGCTCGACCGCGCGGGCGACACCACGCCCTATGCGCGGCTGAAGAACAAGCTCGACGAACTCAAGGCCGATCCCCGCTACACCTTCATGTTCTCCGGCATGCTGGTATCGGATTCGATGGGCAGCTTCCTTGCGAAACTGTTCCGTCTGCCGGCCAATGGCCGCCCGATCTCCATCGTCGACGTCTCCGGCGTACCGTCCGACATCACATCCGTCGTGGTCTCGGTGCTGGCGCGGATGGTGTTCGACTATGCGATCTGGTCGCGAACCGAGGCGCAGCGGCCGCTGCTCCTGGTCTGCGAGGAAGCGCACCGCTACGTTCCGAAGGACGAAAACAGCCGTGGTCAGGCCGTCCGCAAGATCCTCGAGCGGATCGCCAAGGAAGGCCGTAAATATGGCGTCAGCCTCGGGCTGATCACCCAGCGCCCGTCCGACCTTGCCGAGGGCGTGCTGTCACAGTGCGGCACGATCGTGAGCATGCGTCTCAACAACGACCGCGACCAGGCCTGCGTCCGGGCCGCAATGCCGGAGGGCGCGCGCGGCTTCCTCGATGCGATCCCGGCGCTGCGCAACCGCGAATGCATTGTTTGCGGAGAAGGCGTCGCGATCCCGATCCGCGTCCGCTTCGATGACCTGGAGCCGGAAAAGCGTCCGGCATCGTCGGACCCGAGCTTCGCCGAACTGTGGCGCGAAACCGGCGGGGAGGACGGGATCATCCAGCGCACGATCCAGCGCTGGCGCGGCAACGGGCGGTAGGATCAGAAATCTTCATCGTTCTCTAAAACGGGATAGTTCCAGTAATCTAATCTCAGATCTGGCCGCAATCGCTTCAAACGGCTGTTACTCCGTCGGAATCGATTCGCAATAGTCTGGGCGAGGTTGTCTCCAAATGTCTGTTGAGGTGTGGAAGGTCTCCCGAAGCGGCCACTAGCATTTAGGCTTTCCAATATCTTCTTTCGCCGTGAGTTCCAGCGCTTGAAGTTCAAAAGGGCTCGCTTGTCTAGAACATCACGCACGGTCATCTTGTTCATTAATAGGGCTAAACGGACAATAGCTGGAGAGTAGGACACATTGCGGCGGCCTTGCGAGATGCAGTCCGTCCTCAACGACAATCCTGTTTTAGCTAACACTTCTGCCAGCACTTCGTCGCGGTTATTGCGTAGTTCTTCATAAAGAAAAACATGCACATTACCCGACCCGAACAACGAATCGTAACAGCTGATTAGCCGATCGTATTCGAAGTAGGTGAATGAAAAGCGCGGGACTTTGTGTGGTTTAGCTAGATGTCCTCGCAAGTACCAGTGTGGGTAGAGGTAGCGATCAGGCCCAAACGTTCCGCCGCCACGAACATATTGCAAGTAAACTGCGTTGATCATCTCGACTTGCGAGCGAATGAAAATAACTATGTGAGCATCCGGTAAGATGTCTCGTATCCTATGTGCCGTCGCCACGGTAAGGTGGCCGTTCAAACCACCGTTGTGAATATATCCGGTAAGTTCTTCTTCACAGATTACCGGCGGTAGCCCTGCGGAAGAAGAGAGTCTTGCGCGAGCTTCCTCCGCATCCCAGTCGAATGCATGCGGAGTGAGTAGACTTTGTCGCACGATTGCAGGTGGTACAAATTGATGGCTCGTTACATGAGGATATACATCTTCCTGGAACCACGTAGACGCTGTCTTGGGATAGCCAATGTGAACGATCGGGTGCATCGGTGGTCCGTAATCAATTACCTAGCCACGGCCTTGAACGGACTTCTTCGTACCAGCAACCCATTCTTATTGCTCCGGGGCATCGGACTTTTCCAAGCGCGTTCCGCGGAGCGGAGCGAGCACGCGCTTAGCCCTTGCCTCGACGGTGTGCCTTGCGACAAACCTTCGCCGAGCTGCCTGCCCGCGCGCTTGGGCAACCTGCGGGTTCCGCTTCAGATGTTCGATCGCCTCAACGAACGCTTGATGGTCGCCCGGCGGAATCACGACCGCGCAGTCATTGTCGCCGTCCAGGATGTCGCGAACTCCCGGCAGATCGGAGACCACGATCGGCAGTCCGGCTGCCATATATTCGAGAAGCTTCAGGGGTGAAGTGATCGCCGCACTTTCTTCCTGGCTCGCGTTGAAGACTTCATCGCCATAGGGGGCCGCGGCGATATCCAACCGGCGATAAAATGCCGGCAGGGAACCGTGCGGCTGATAACCGTGGAAATGAAGGTTCTCCGGCATTGGACTTGATACCCAACTCACGTCCGCACGAGTGGCGCCCACGATGTGGAAGTCGGCATCTGGCAGAGCCGTGGCCGCCGCAGCCATGATCTCAATCCCTTTACCCGGATAGGGGCGCCCCACGAAACCAACCTGGAGATGCCCGGGTCTGCCCGGCCATGATGGCAGGTCTGCGGCGTCCGCTAGCTCGGACGCAGCATTCGGCTCGACCATGATCAGCTTATCGCGGAGCATTGGAAATTCCGTTCTGCATCGCTCCGCCAAGGAGGAGGTCACGCACACCAGGTGAGAAAAGTTCCTACGTGCGAACAGCTTGGCCAACAGGCGATGCCGCTTTGTACCAACCCGGGGCAATCTATGGACTTCAAACACAACAGGTTTGCCGAGCAGCCCAGCGACTGCGAGCGCGGTCACATCTCTACCGAAGCAGATATCGCTCCGATGGAATTCGCGGGTAGCGAGCAGATGCCAGATGAAGGGCCAGCGAGCCTCTCCGCCTCGCCATTTGGCTAGCACTTTGATGGTGAAGCTCGGGCGTACGCCATACCTCTCGTAAACCGTCTCTGCAGGTGCGTTCCCAGCCGTTGCAAATAGCGCAACCTGATGACCTCCAGACGCGAAGCCCTCGCACATTTTGACGATTTGGACGCTGTGAGCATTCTCCGACGGAATAGGTCGCCGCGCCAGATAGCCAATTCTCATTCAGAGCGCTCGCGATTGCCGTCGTTGGGGTCGAGCGCCGCTGGTAATCAACCCTGGAACGAAAAGCTACGGCGGCAACCGCGCGTGCAGCTGCCAACCTCGCGGACCCAGTTATGCTAAGTGGTCAAACCTTTTCGCTTCCAAGAAGTGAGCCTGATGCGGAAGGCGTCGAGTTCGGCGCCCTCGAGCTGCGCTCGTGCGGCGAAGCGCACGCTCATCGGATCGATTGCCCGGCCGCCACGATAAACCTCGTAATGCAGGTGCGGGCCGGTCGACAGCCCGCTCGAACCGACATGTCCAATCAACTGGCCCTGACGCACCACCGTCCCGGGTGCCACGGCAATGCTGCTCATGTGCGAATAGCTGGTGCCAAGACCGCCGCGGTGCGCAAGCCGCACCTGCCGGCCATAGCCGCCGCGCCAGCCGGCCGCCGTGACCACGCCATCCGCGGCAGCGACGATCGGCGCACCCCAGCCCGCTCCGAAATCAATTCCGGAGTGCATCCGCGCGAACCGCAGGATCGGGTGCACCCGACGCCCGAAGCGCGAGGTGATGCGGCCGTTGACCGGCCACATCATCGCGGCGCTCTGCCGCCCGATCCCCGCCGCTTCGATCCACTGGCTGCGGCCACCCACCGTCCAGCGCATCAGCTGCAGATCATCCGCTGCGATGCGATCAAGACCTGCGTATAGCAATGGTCCGGGCACCGTCTCGCCGGTTTCGGCGCGGCGGCTGGCGGAGATCAGATCGAACCGGTCATCGCGGCCGATCTCGCCAACATCGATCTGCCCGCCGAGTGCCCGCAGATAGTCCTGCGCCGTCTCGGGAGCGACGCCAGCGGAGCGAAGCGACCAATAGAGCCCGTCGGCGACCCGGCCGCGGACGCGCAGCGGCGCTGTATCGACGGCGATTGGGATGCGCTTCAGCCGTAAGCCCGTCGCATCCCGCTCAACTTCCAGGCGAAGATCAAGCGTCGCCCGAAGGGCAAGCCGCTCGATCCGGCGGACCGCCAGCCCTGAGCCGGTCACCGTCCCCTCGCGCTGGCCAAGGCTGATCGAAATGCTGGTCCCGGCGCCAATCCCGCGCGGCGCCGCGGCCGCGATCAGCGACTGCGCCTCCCGCGCATCCTCCGCCCGCGCGCCCATTCGGACGAGCAGGCGGGCGATGCTATCGCCCCTGCCGAGCCGCGCGAACATCTCGACCGACTGCCGCTCCGGCGCCTGCGCCAGCGGCGTTACAGAAGCGGTCTCCGCCATCGGCAGGCCGGTCCTGCCATTCTCGCGCAGCGGCGCGATCCCGATCGCCTGCCACTGCTCCTGCTCCCCACCTGTGAGCGGTGCTGGCGGAGTTGCGGACAAGGGTACCGGCGGAGCCATCGTCAGCGCCGCCGCGCACAACAGCGCCAGCGTCGCGACACCGCGCCACCACCGTCGCGAGAAAATGTCGCGGGTGAGATCGACCGCGATCGGATCGGCTGGATATGGAAATAGCTGCGGCTCAACCGGGGGGAGCAGCTTCAGCCGCAGCGGCCGGACCGGAGCAAGCGCGACCGGGCCGGCGGACTGCAGCGGTTTGATCGGCTGAAACATCAAGCCCGCAGTGGCAGATCAAGGTTAAGAGCGGTTTAAGCTCCATCGTAGCGGCGGCGAGAGCGCTTGCGCCCACGCTTAACCGTCGCCACATTCTTCCCATGGCCCCGCGTTCCGACAGCACGATCCGGGCGATCCTCGGGCCGACCAACACCGGCAAGACCCACCTCGCGATCGAACGGATGTGCGCGCATTCAAGCGGAGTGATCGGCTTTCCGCTGCGGCTGCTTGCGCGGGAGGTCTATGACCGGGTGGTCAAGCTCAAGGGCGAGAAATCCGTCGCGCTGCTGACCGGCGAGGAGCGGATCGTTCCACCGCAGGCGCGCTATGTCCTGTGCACCGCGGAGAGCATGCCGGTGGTTACGGGGCGACCGGATCGAGCTGCGGAAGCGATCCTGCCCGACTTTGCCTTTGCCGCGATCGACGAAGCGCAGCTCGGCATCGATCCGCAGCGCGGACATGTCTTCACCGACCGGATGCTGCGGGCGCGCGGCCGTGAGGAGACGCTGATCCTCGGTTCCGACACGCTCAAGCCGATGGTTCGCGCGCTGGTGCCGGAGGCCGAGATCATCAGCCGGCCACGATTTTCGACCCTTCGCTACGCAGGCAGCAACAAGCTGTCGCGCCTTCCTCCGCGGTCGGCCATCGTCGCCTTCTCGGCGGACCAGGTTTACGCGCTGGCCGAGATGTTGCGCCGGTTCCGCGGCGGGGCCGCCGTGGTGATGGGGGCGCTGTCGCCCGCGACCCGCAATGCCCAGGTCGCCATGTTCATGGCTGGCGAGGTCGATTATCTGGTCGCGACCGATGCGATCGGCATGGGCCTCAACATGGATGTGTCCCATGTCGCGTTCGCCGGGCTCGAGAAGTTCGATGGCCGTCGCGACCGCCGTCTGTCCATTTCGGAAATGGCGCAGATTGCCGGACGCGCCGGCCGGCATCAGCGCGACGGCACGTTCGGCACGCTTTCGCTCGGCGGCGACGAGGCGCCTTCGTTCAGCGAAGAGGAGATCGATGCGATCGAGAGCCACCGCTTCCGCCCGCTCGATCATCTCTACTGGCGAAGTGCCGAGCTCGATTTCACCGACGTCCGCTCGCTGATCGGATCGCTCGAGGCGCGCAGCGACGACCCGCTTCTCCGCCCGGCCCCGCTCGCCGACGACTTGGCCGTGCTCAAGTTGATCGCCGAGGACCCCGCAATCGCCGCCCGGCGCGGACCCGCCGCACGCCGCTTGTGGGCCGCCTGCGGCTTGCCGGACTTCCGCAAAGTCGGGCCGATGCATCATGCCCGCATGGTTCGCCGGGCCTATTCCTATCTCGCCGACGGCGGCCACATCCCCCAGGACTGGTTCGCGGCGGAGGTTGCGCGGCTCGACAATGTGCAGGGCGACATTGAGGCGCTCGCCGACCGGCTCGCCGGGATCCGCAGCTGGGCCTACATCGCTCACCGCTCGGACTGGCTCGCCGACCCTGCGAAATGGGCCGAGCGCACCCGCGAGGTCGAGGCGCGCCTGTCCGACGCGCTTCATGAGCGGCTGACCCAGCGCTTCGTCGATCGCCGCACGTCGGTACTCGTGCGTGATATTGGTGGTCGCGGCGCGGACCTGCTTCCGGTCACCGTAACCGCCGATGGCGAGGTCAGCATCGGTCCCGAGCCGATCGGCCATCTCGCCGGCTTCCGCTTCACCGTCGATCCATCAGCCCGCTATGCCGACAAGCGCCTCCTGCTCGGAGTGGCCGAGCGGCGTCTCGGAGAAGAACTCGACCGCCGCGCCGCGTCCCTGACCGATGCTGCCGACGATTCCTTCACCTTGCTCGCCGCGGCAGGCGAGCGGATCGCAATCGGCTGGGGCGAACATGTCGTTGCCCGCCTTGCACCCGGCCGCTCCTTGCTCGAGCCCGCGCTGAGGACCGACCGTTCGCTTGACCGGCTGACCGCCGACCGCCGCGCGGCGCTGCGCGCCCGGCTTGAGCGGTGGCTGGATCAGGCAATTGCCCGTCACGTCGCCCCGCTCCTGCGGTTGAGCAAGGCGGCGGCGGACCCGGACAATAGCCCGACCGTCCGCGCCATCGCGGCAATGCTGCTCGATTCCGGCGGGACCCTGCCACGCCGCTCGATGACCCAGCCGCTCGCGGCTCTCACGAAGGAGGACCGACGGGCACTGGCCAAGCTCGGCATCCGGCTGGGCGCACTCGACCTCTACCTCCCGGCACTGCTCAAGCCCGGCCCGATGCAGTGGCGGGGGGCTTTGGCAGCAGTACGGTCGGATGGGGTGATGCCCCAGCTTCCCCCGGCGGGCGCGGTGATCCTTGCTGGCGATGCCGATCCGACTGCCGCCGCGCTGGCGTACCGCCGCCTGGCGGCGAGCTGGCTACGAATTGATCTTGCTGACCGGCTTGCGTCGCAAGCTCTGGGTGCCCGCACCGCTGGACGCGACGAACTGCTGGATCCTGCCCTCGTCACCTCGCTTGGACTGCCCGATCAGGATGTCGCGCGGCTGATGACGGACCTTGGATTCCGGCAGGTCGACGGCAGCTGGAAATGGCGGCCGCGCCGGCGTCCTTCAACGCCGCCGCCTCCGCGCCCAGGCAATCTGTTTGGCGCTCTTGCCGAGCTCAAGCGTTAAGGCGATGTGCGCATTGATCGTTTTCTCCACTGCATCCGGCTGGTGAAGAGCCGCACCCTCGCGCAGGCACTGGTCGAATCCGGAAAAGTCCGGCTTGACGGAAAGCGGGTCGAGAAGTCGACCGAGCCGGTCAGCTGCGGCTCGGTGATCGCGCTCCCGTTGCATGGCGAAGTCCGGATACTTCGGGTGCTCGCCCTGCCGGAGCGGCGCGGTCCCGCTCCGGAGGCACGGCTGTGCTACCAGGAGATCGCGCCCGCGAGTGTTGACGCTCGCGAATCCGCGACTTAGCGGTTGGCTGCAGAACCAGGAGCCTTTTCGCATGACCTATGTCGTCACCGACGCCTGTATCCGCTGCAAATATATGGACTGCGTGGAAGTTTGCCCGGTGGACTGCTTCTACGAAGGCGAGAACATGCTGGTCATCAACCCCAACGAGTGCATCGATTGCGGGGTGTGCGAGCCGGAGTGTCCGGCCGAGGCGATCCTCCCGGATACGGAGACCGGGCTTGAGCAATGGCTTGAAGTTAACGCGACCTTCTCCGCGCAGTGGCCGAACATCACCCGCAAGAAAGACTCTCCTGCCGACGCCGATGAGCACAAGGGCGAAGAGGGCAAGTATGACAAGTTTTTCTCGCCGGAGCCGGGCAGCGGCGACTGACCGGCGGAATTGATTGCGGATCATCCCTCGACCCGAAGCGTTGTTACGGCATCGGAAGGAGTTCGTGCATGACCCCTCGGCTGATCGCCTGCATCGCTTCCCTGCTCGCCGCCACGCCGGTCGCCGCCCAGACGGCGGATGTGGCACCCCTGCCGGATCCCAACGACCAGTCGGACACCTTCTCGCTTGCGGGCGGCGCAGCCTGGATTCCCGACTATGAGGGATCGGATGATTACCGGTTCATCCCTGCCGCGCTGATCCGCGGCCGGGTCGGCGGAATCCGCTTTTTCAGCCGCGCGACCTACCTCTATGTCGATCTGGTCAAGGCGCGCAGCGGAAGGGTCGATTTCGATCTTGGACCGATCGGCGGCGTGAGGATGAACCGGACCGGCGAGGTCGACGATGAGCAGGTTGACCGCCTGCCGGAGCTCGATACGGCGATTGAACTTGGCGGTTTTGCCGGAGTGACCTTCCACGGGTTGACCAATCCCTATGACTCGCTTGGTCTGCGCGTCGATGTGGTGAAGGATGTCGCCGGGGCGCATGAGGGGACGGTCATCACGCCGACGCTCGATTTTGGCACGCCGCTGTCGCGCAAGATGTATGTCGGTGCGACGCTTAGTGCCGATTTCGCCAGCGGTAACTTCGCCGACTATTATTACTCGATCGACCCCGACGACGCCGCCGACAGTGGCCTGTCTCCGTTCGATGCGGACAGCGGAATGAAGAATTGGCGGCTTGGCCTGCTCGGCATCTATGCGCTCGGCGACGACCTGACCAAGGGCTGGTCGCTGTGGGCGACTGGCTCCTACGGCCGGCTCACCGGCGACTTCAAGCGCTCGCCGATTGTCGATGACCGCGGTTCGGCCGGCCAGTGGCTCGGCGCGGCCGGAATCGCCTACACCTGGTGATTGTCCCTTCCGCCTGAGTGGCGGACGCGGTATGCCCTCCTTTCCCCGGGGAGCCAGCGTGGCTGAGAGGGGCGC
>CAMLKX010000040.1 GCA_946480515.1 uncultured Sphingomonadaceae bacterium
GGACCGGACGAGCTGATCCACCGGAACGATCTGGTGATGGTAGGACGATAAGATGGCGACCACCCTGACCCGCGAAGCGCCCGCGCAACTCGAAGAGACGATGCTCGCGATGGGCCGGCGCGCCCGCGCGGCGGCGGCCGTGTTGCGCGACTCGTCTGCCGAAAGCCGCACCAAGGCGATTCAGGCGGTCGCCCGTCAGCTGCGCGCGCATGAGCGGAAGGTGCTGGCCGCCAATGCCAGGGATGTTGCGGTCGCGACCAAGTCGGTGGACCGGCTGCGTCTCGACGAGCAGCGGCTGGAGGCAATCGCCGCGGGGCTTGAGGAAGTGGCGCTGCTGCCCGACCCGCTCGGCCAGACCGACCAGCATTGGACCCGCCCCAACGGCCTGGACTTCAGCCGAGTACGGACTCCGATCGGGGTTATCGGCATGATCTTCGAGAGTCGTCCCAACGTCGCGGCGGACGCGGCTGCCATCTGCCTGCGGTCCGGCAACGCGCTCATCCTTCGTGGCGGGTCGGACTCGCTCAACAGCTGCCTGGCGATCCAGGAGGCGATCAAGGCCGGGTTGGCAGAGGCAGGGCTGCCCGAGGACTGCGTGCAGATGATCGCCACAGCCGACCGGGAGGCAGTCGGGCTGCTGCTCGGTGGATTGGGCGGAACGGTCGACCTCATCATTCCGCGCGGCGGCAAGCCGCTAGTCGAGCGGGTCGAAAAGGATGCGCGGGTGGCGGTCCTCGGTCATCTCGAGGGCCTGTGCCACACCTATGTCCACGCCTCGGCTGACCCGGAGATGGCCCGCGAGGTGGTCGTCAACGCCAAGATGCGCCGGACCTCGGTCTGTGGCGCAACTGAGACGCTGCTGGTCGACAGCGCCGCCGGCGATCAGTTGCCGGCGATTGCCGAGGCGTTGCGGGAGCGCGGGTGCGAGCTTCGCGGCGATGGCCGGGCGCAGGCGCTGGTCCCCGGCATGAAGCCCGCGACCGAGCAGGATTGGCGCACGGAGTATCTGGAGCCGATTATTGCCGTTCGGATCGTCGACGGGGTCGATGAAGCCATTGCGCATATCGCCACCTACGGATCGGGCCATACCGATGCGATCATCGCCGCCGATGCCGACGCAGCGCAGCGCTTTCTCGACCGGGTCGACAGCGCGATCGTGCTGTGGAATGCCTCTACCCAATTCGCTGACGGCGGCGAGTTCGGATTCGGCGCGGAAATCGGCATCGCAACGGGGAAGATGCATGCCCGCGGCCCGGTTGGCCCGGCACAGCTCACCAGCTTCAAATATGTGGTTCGAGGCACCGGCCAGACCCGCCCCTAAGCGGGCGCGAAGTCGTTCGCCCGGTTGACGATTTGCGCATTTTCCCGCATTGGGTGGAGGTCGCGCCACGCGGTGGCGCAAGAACACACGGGTATCGGGATGGTCACGGTCGAACGACTGATGGGTGAGCGCGCTGCTGCTTCAGGCGGTCCGCTGACCCGTGCCACGACCATTATGACCATTACGATTACCACGCGAACGCGGGGCGGATTGGACTGAACTCAGCCAGGAACCAAGGTTCACCGACCCGCTCCCCGACCCTCGGAGGGCGGGTTTTTTACTGACTTGCGCTACAAGACGCCGACACAAGGAACGGATTGATCATGGCAAACTCCACCGACGCCGCGGACCTGGGCCGAAAACTCTGCGTCCTCAAGTTCGGCAGCTCCGTGCTCGAACGGGAGGACGATTATCGCACGGTGGCGCAGGAGATTTACCGTCACATTCGCGAAGGTGAGAAGATCGTCGCGGCCGTGTCCGCGCTGGCCGGAGAGACCGATTCCCTGCTCGGACAGGCCGATCGCGTCGGCGGCTCGGCTGAACCGACCTTCGTTGCCCGCCTCGTGCGCATTGGCGAGCTTCGTTCGGCGGCGCTGCTCGGACTTGCGCTGTGCCGCATGGGCGTGCGTACCTCGGTGCTTGACCCGCACGAAATGGGTCTGACCGCGGAGGGGGAGCCGCTGGATTCCAACCTGACTGGCCTCGATGCCGCGACCATGAACCGCACATTCTCGGATCATGACGTGATCGTCGTCCCTGGCTTCATCGCTTCCCATGAAGCGCACGGAACGGTCACCCTCGGCCGCGGGGGATCAGACCTCAGCGCCGTTTTCTTCGCCGCTCGGCTTGGGTCCAAGCGCGTTCGCCTGCTCAAGGATGTCGATGGAGTCTATGCCGACGACCCCGCGGTGCATCCAGACGCCGAGCGCTACGGCTTCATGGATTATGACACTGCCCAGTCCTTCAGCCACGGCCTGATCCAGCCCAAGGCGATCGAGGCGGCCCGGGCGGAGGGCATCACGATCGAAATCGCCGCCATCGGTCACCACGAAGCGACACTGATCGGGCCCTACAAGCCGCACAAGGATGTGCCGCTCGAATTTCCCAAGCTCAAGGTCGCGCTGCTCGGCTGCGGCTCAGTCGGGGAAGGTGTGCTGTCCTATCTCAACCAGCGGCCAGATCTGTTTGAAGTCGGAGCGGTGCTTGTGCGCAACCCCGATCGGACGGATCGCGAGGTATCGGCGCGCTACACCGCCAGCCTCGACGAGGCGCTGGCCGGCGACCCGGATCTGGTGGTCGAGCTGCTCGGCGGCGCCGATGGGCCCGCCGAGATCATGCGGAACGCGCTTCGCACCGGCAGTCATGTCGTCACCGCCAACAAGGCCGCGCTCGGCGCTCATTTCGAGGCGCTGACTGGTGCCGCGCGGACAGCAGGCGTGACGCTCGCCTACTCCGCGGCCGTCGGTGGAGGAGCGCCGGTGCTCGAAACGGTGCGCCGGGTTGCAGCGGAAAGCGGCGTGCAGTCGGTGGAAGGCGTCACCAACGGCACCGTCAACTACATGCTTGGCCGGCTCGCCGAAGGCTGGAGCTTCGATGAGGCGCTGGCCAAGGCGCAGGAGCTTGGTTTTGCCGAGGCCGATCCGAGTGCGGACGTGGATGGCGACGATTCCGCCCAGAAGCTGTCGATCATCGCCCGGCTCGCGTTCAATCAGCCGGTGCGCTGGACGGACTTCCACCGCGATAGCCTGCGCGGGATCGACGCGGAATCCGTCGCGCGCGCCGCTGCCGAAGGCAAGGTGGTCAAGCAGGTCGCCCGCTGCCGGCTGCTTCCCGACGGCAGCGTGACCGGCTCCGTGCGGATCGAGTTCCTGCCCGCCGACGACCATCTCGCCGGCGCTCGCGATGAGCAAAACCGCTTCCTGATCGTCGATTCCGCTGGCAAGGAGCATCGGGTGTACGGCAAGGGCGCCGGACGCTGGCCGACCGCCGCTGCGGTGTTCGCCGACATCATGGACCTGCAGCGCGCGCTCGCCCGGGAGCCCAGGCAAGCGCAGCTGCGAATGACCGCCTGAGGGGGGCGAACATGTTCGACAAGGTGACGGCCAGCGCGCCGGCTAGCATCGGCAATGTCGGGGTCGGGTTCGACGTGCTCGGGCAGGCGTTCGATGCCGCGCGGGACTATGTCACTGCTGTCCGCGAGAGCGAACCTGGCGTTCGCCTCGGCACGGTGTCGGGACTGGTAACCTCGCTGCCCGACACGCCGCAGACCAATACGGCGCTGGCCGCGGCCAAGGCGTTGCTGGACGATGTCGGCGCGGGCTTCGGAGTTCGCCTGTCGATCGACAAGGGCGTTCCGGTCAGCGCCGGAATGGGCGGCTCTGCCTCGTCGGCGGTCGCAGCCGTCGTGGCCGTGAACGCCCTGCTGCCGGAGCCGCTGCCGCTGGCCAAGCTGCTCCCCTATGGACTCGAGGGGGAGCGCGTGTCGTCCGATCCGCCGCCGTGGGACAATGTCATCGCCGCGCTGTTCGGCGGACTGGTGATGGTCGCCAATGAAGAGCGGTTCGATGTGCATCCCCTGCCCTCACCGCGCGGTGTGACCACGATCCTGTTCCACCCCGACGCGAAGATCGAGACCGCTGCCGCCCGCGCGCTGCTGAAGCCGGAAGTGTCGATGAAGACCACGGTCGAGCATTCGCGGCGGCTGGCGGCGTTCATCGCCGGCTGCACGACCGGGAACATCGCCCTGATCCGCAGCGGGTTCGAAGACATATTGGTCGAGCCGCAGCGGGCGCCGCTGCTGCCGGCACTGCCGGCGGTGAAGGCGGCGGCTATGGGCGCGGGAGCGCTGGGCTGTTCCTTCTCCGGCTCCGGCCCGTCAGTGTTCGCCTGGGCGATCGATGCTGATGCGGACCGGGTCGAGGCGGCGATGGCGGCGGCCTTCCTCAGCGAGGGGCTTGGCGCCCGCGCCTATCGCGGAGCGGTCGATTCCGCCGGAGCGCGGATCGAATCTCCAGTCGGCGAGCAGATGCAAAAGGCGTCATGAAGTTTGTTTCGACACGCGGCGGCGGTGAGGCCGTCACCATCTCGACCGCGATTCGCAACGGCGCCGCGCCCGATGGTGGACTCTATGTTCCGGTCGAACGGGTGAGCGCGGATTTCACGTCCGCCGACACTGCCCTGCCCGCCCTTGGCGAAACGCTGATCGCGCCCTTCTTCGCGGGTGATGCCCTGGCCCCGCAGCTCGGCGCGATCTGCAACGAAGCGTTCAACTTCCCGGCCCCGGTGGTCACGCCGGATCCGGCCAAGCCTGGTCTTCGCCTGCTGGAGCTGTTCCACGGCCCGACCGGCGCATTCAAGGATTTCGGGGCGCGATTCCTGATGGCCTGCTTCGAGCGGATTGGCGATCCCGCGCAGCCGCTAACGGTGCTAGCCGCGACCTCTGGCGACACCGGCGGTGCGGTCGGCTGCGCCGCGGAAGGGCGGCAGGCGGTCCGCTCGGTCATTCTCTTCCCCAAGGGCCGGGTCTCGCCATTCCAGCGGCTGCAACTGTGCTGCTGGAACGACCCGGCGATCAGCCTGGAGGTCGACGGCGATTTCGACGCCTGCCAGCGCATCGCCAAGGCCGCGTTCGCCGATCCGGCGCTGAGCGCCCGCCACCGGCTGACGTCGGCCAATTCGATCAACATCGCCCGGCTGCTGCCCCAGGCGGTCTACTGGACGGCGGCGGCCCTGCAGCTGAAAGCGGAGACCGGCACCGAGCCGGGCCTGATCATCCCGACCGGCAACATGGGCCATGTGTTCGCGGCGCTGCTGGCGCGGTCGCTGGGTGCGCCGATCGGCCCGGTGGTTGCGGTGACCAACGCCAACCGCACGCTGTATGAGTGGCAGCAGAGCGGGCGCTATGAAGCGCGTCCGTCGATCGCCACCATCGCCAACGCGATGGACGTCGGCAACCCGAGCAATTTTGAGCGGCTGGCGAGCCTGCCGGATGGCAGCCGCGCCATCCGGGTCGAGCTGGTCGACGACGACACGATTCGCGCCAGGATCACGAGTGAATATCGCGCGAGCGGCTATGTGTGGGACCCGCATGGCGCCACTGCGGCGGAGGCCTATGCCCGTCTGTCCGACGCCGAGCGTGCGAAGCGGAGCTGGATCGCGGGCGGAACCGCTCATCCCTACAAATTCGCCGAGGTGGTTGAGCCGCTGATCGGCCGAACGATCGAGCCGCCGCCGGCACTTGCAGCGCTGCTCGGGCGTGAGGCCCACGCAATTGCGGTCGCTCCGACGCTGGAGGCGGTCGCCGCTATCCTCGACCGCGAAGCTGCCGAGGCCGCCTGACCTCTCCAGCGCGGCCGAACGCCGTCAGCTCAGAACTGCCAACCCAGCCCCGCGTTTGCGCCGACATGATCGGTAGTGTCGTAGGTCAGGCCGACCTTCACCACCGTCTTGCCGTCGCGCAGCGCGCCGGACGCGCCGAGCGCGAAGGCGCTCTTGCCGCGGTAGGTGCCAGCGCCGACCGCGATCATCTTCTTGCCCGCTTCGAAGGCTTGCGGCAGCGCTGCTGCAGCCAAGGCTGCTGCAGTCCCCGCACGAGCCTCGTTGCGGGCGCGCTTGAGGTCATAGTCGAGGGCCGCGAACCGCGCATCGGTATAGGCGTTGGCCACCGAGACGGACTGGCCGACCATGTCCTGCAACTGCTCGACGTTGACCGCATCGGTCGGAGCTACGCCGGCCGCGACATTGCGCAGCGTGACCGGCTCTGAAGTGTTGCCGCCGACGAGAGTCACCGTGTTGAGCCGCTGCCCGCCGGAGTCGGTGTCGTAGGTAACAGCGTTGTCAGCGACCGCCGCAACCGCGGCCAACTGCCCGCCGTTGACCGCGTCGGTCGAACCGGGCGCGATCACACCGTCCGCGACATTGTGCAGCTGAACGGGCCCAGCACCTCCGCCGACCAGGGTCAGGTCATTGCTCGGAGTGCCGCCGTTCGGAACGGTCGGAGAGCTGTCGTCGCTGTACTGAACCGGTCCGATCGCGCCGTTAGTGATCGATGTGGTCAGGTTGCTGATCTGCTGATTGGTGGCGAACAGCTGTGAACCGTTAATTGCTTCTGTCGACCCCGCCGAGACGGCGCCCGCGGCGAGATTGTTGATCGTCGTTCCGGATGGACCGGCGAGCGTGACGGTGGTGAAGGTCGAGTCATTATAGGTGACCGCATTGGTCGTGCTTCCGCCGATCAGCGAAGCGACTGCCTGCAACTGCGACAGGTTCACCGCATCGGTCGCGTCGGTGCCGGCGGCAATATTGTGAAGCTGAACCCCGCCCGGCGCGGCCCCGACCAAGGTCACATCGTTGCTGACCACATTGCCATTCGGGACGGTGGGCGTGGCATCGTCGCTATATTGCGCCGGCCCGACACCCGCGGCGATGGTGGTCGTCAGATTGTTGATCGCAGTCGTGTTTGCGCTCACCTGCTGGTTGGTGTCGAATAGTTGCGAGCCGTTGACTGCATCGCTCGAGGTGGCGCTGAGCGCTCCATCAGCGACATTGGTCACCGTCGTACCGGACGGGCCTGCGAGGGTGACGGTGGCGAAGGTCGAGTCATCATATTCGACCGGATTGCCCGTGCCGATCTGCGAGGCGACCGCCTGAAGCTGGGCCATATTGACCGCGTCGGTGGGTGCCGAACCCGCCGCGACATTGGTGATCTGCCGTTCCGCTCCCGGAGCGCCGACGGACACTTCGCCTGCCGACGTCTGCGGGGACGCGAGGCCGAATGCGGTGTAGCCGAACTGCGCTCCGCGCGACGCGACGGAGTCTGCCCCCAGCGCGACCGAGTTCGCGGCCGTCGCGCTCGCACCCGAGCCGAAGGCAACCGAGCCCTGCGCCCCTGATCCGACCGTAGCGCCAGTGCCGATCGCAATGGACTCGGTCGCGGTGGAATGAGTCGATGCCTGATTGCCGATCGCGATCGAATCGATCTCTCCGGCGCTGGCCTGCTCTCCATTCGCGCCAAGACCGGTAATCTGGTTGCCGCCGATGGTGATCCCGGCCGGATTGTCGAGCGTGTAGGAGTCGGCGGTCGAATTACATTCGTCGGATGGACCGATGAGCGAGCCATCCAGCGCAATCGCGGAGAGCCCGATTGGATCGCCCGCAGCAGCCGATGACAGCAATCCACTAAGATTGATGCTGAGGTCAGGGATGGTCGTGCCGACGATCGGAATGATCGAAATCACGCCAAGCGCGGAGTTGGTGGTCGTTTCGATCGGGTTGACGATGCCGGTCAGCACCGGGTCCATGATCCCCGTGACGACTGAGGGCGGCAAGCTGACGCCGGTACACACGCTGGCGACCGTTTCTGGCAAAAGCTGAGCGCTTGCCGGCTGTACACCCACCGGCACGAGCGCCACCGCCGCCATATTGGCGAACATCAGCGAACGCGAGTGAACACACCCTCTCTTCTTTAATCCAGCCATTAGTGGCTCCTGTGAAAAGATCGGCACAGGTGCTCGGTTTGAATGATCTAGATTAAGAGATCGCTAAACAGCGGTGCGTTTATGACCAGGGTTAACCCTTGGTCGCAAGAAAGCGCATCAATTCCGCCAGCGTTGATTCCATCTGGTCCTGCATCTGGCCGACCAGTTCATTTTCGCGGATTCCGGCATGATCCAGCGGCTTGGAATAGCTTTCGCTGAACGCCTGGAGATCTTCCCGGTCGAATACGCCCTTGGCAACCAGCTTGGCCAGGATCACCAGCAGCCCGTTGGTGTTGGCGATCGTCCCGGCAACCAGCGCCTCATCGACCATCGACAGTCCATCGGAGTCGGCGGTGCCGATTCCTGTCGCGGCTTCGCTTTCGGTCTCGCTCATACCCCCTTGTTCCGCAGATCAGGCTCGATTTGAAGTGCATAGTGCGCCAGCTGAGCCCAGATTTCCGCCTTTTCCTTGATCGGCCGAGTGTTAGCGGCGCTCGACGACGGCAGATCGATGAGTGTGATTGAAGGTGAAGCAGCAAGCAGCCTTCGCCCTTTTGTCGCTGCGGTGGTCCCGTTGAAGGCGATGGCGCGCAGCTTGGGGTAGCCGGTCAACAACGCGGCTAGTCGGTTATTTTCGGCCTTGCGGATCGCCTGATCGAGACTTCCGCGCCGCTCCGCCCCGGCAACCACGTCCCACAAGCCCACCCCGCGCTGCTTCAGCCGGAGGAGGCGATCGGGATAGTCGCAATCCTGCAGCGGCTCGCCGAGCGCTCCGCCGAGCAATCGCCAGAATTGATTGCTGGAATGGGCGTAGTAGCGGCTGGCCGCGAGCGACGCATCCCCGGGCAAGCTGCCGAGGATGAACAGGCGCGTATCGGAGTCTGCAATCGGCGGAAGACCCACTTTGACGGCGCTGGTCATCCTCTCCTCCCCGCCCTAAAGCCACGGTCCGATGCAGACCAGCGACCTGCGCATTGCCCTGTTCTCGGGCAATTACAATTATGTCCGAGACGGCGCGAACCAGGCGCTGAACCGGCTCGTCGATTATCTGCTGCGCAGCGGGGCTGCAGTCCGGGTTTATTCACCGACGGTGGCCCAGCCCGCCTTCGAGCCAACCGGTGATCTGGTGTCGGTTCCTTCAATCGCAGCCCCGGGTAGCCGCAAGGAATATCGGCTGACCCTCGGCCTGCCGCCACGCGTCCGACGTGATCTCGCGAACTTTGCGCCAAACATCATCCATATCGCCAGCCCGGATATCGCCAGTCATCGCGCGATCAGCTGGGCCCGGCGACGAAAGATACCTGCCGTGGCCTCCGTCCATACGCGGTTCGAGACCTATCTGTCTTACTATCGCCTGCAGATGTTCGAGCCGGCGGTGCGGATGGCGCTGCGCCGGCTGTATCGCCGCTGCGACGCTCTGCTTGTCCCGGCGGAATCCACCGCGGCAGTCCTTCGAGCACAACGGATGAACCGGACGATCGCGATGTGGAGCCGGGGCGTGGACCGGGAGCAATTCCATCCCGGGCGCCGCATCATGGAGTGGCGCCGGTCGCTCGGCATCGCCGATGATGAGCTGGTGCTCGCCTTCCTCGGCCGGATCGTCATGGAAAAGGCGCTGGACGTGTTCTCTGACGCCGCCGACGCAGCCGTCCAACGCGGAATTCGCCTGCGGGTGCTGGTCATTGGCGACGGCCCGGCACGGGGCTGGTTTGAAGAGCGACTGCCCGGTGCTCTGTTCCTTGGTCATCAGGTCGGCGACGATCTCGCCCGGGCACTCGCCAGCGCCGACGTGTTCCTCAATCCATCCGTCACCGAGACATTCGGGAACGTGACAATGGAAGCGATGGCCTGCGCTCTCCCGGTGATCGCCGCCGCCGCGACCGGCGCGACCAACCTAGTGCGGGATGGTCAAAGCGGAATCCTGGTGGAGCCCGGTGACATCAGCGCCTTTGCGGATGCGATCGAAACTTATGCGCGGCACCCGGATCTGCGCGCGCAGCATGGTGCTGCGGGACTCGCCTTCGCCCAGACGCAGGACTGGGATCATATCAATTCGGCGGTCGGGCAGGTTTATCTGCGCGTGCTCGAGCGCCAGCGGCGGCTGGCCAAGCTCCAATCCAACGGCAGGCCCTGGTAGCAGCTGCTGTTCACTCGAAGGCGGGTGCAACTTCGTTCGTTCCAGCCTATTTCCCTTGAACATGGCTGACCTGTTTCAAGACCAGCTTCCCGGCGACCGGCAGCCTGAGCAGGTCGATGCTGCGGCACCCCTTGCCGATCGGCTACGGCCAGCGAACCTGTCGGAGATCGTAGGGCAGGAACATTTGACCGGCCCTGACGGGGCGATCGGCCGGATGGTCAGCGCCGGCAAACTGTCGTCGATGATCCTGTGGGGGCCACCGGGCACCGGGAAAACCAGCATCGCCCGTCTGCTCGCCGACGCGGTCGACATCCGCTTTGTCGCCCTGTCGGCGGTTTTCTCCGGAGTCGCCGATCTGAAGAAGGTGTTCGCGGAAGCGCGGCAGTTCGCCAAGGCGGGCAAGCGCACATTGCTGTTCGTGGACGAGATCCATCGCTTCAACCGCGCGCAGCAGGACGGCTTCCTGCCCTTTGTTGAGGATGGGACGGTCATTCTCGTCGGAGCGACGACCGAGAACCCAAGCTTCGAACTGAATGCGGCGCTGCTGTCCCGCTGCCAGGTGCTGATCCTTCACCGGCTCGATCATCAAGCGCTGTCAAAGCTCCTGGAGCGTGCGGAGCAACTGACCGGTGAGCCCGCTCCGCTGACACCCGAAGCGCGGGAATGGCTGATCGCCAGCGCCGATGGCGACGGCCGATTCCTGCTCAACCAGGCCGAAACGCTGTTCGACATCGCTCCCGCCGATCCGCTTGATCAGTCTGCCCTTGGAGCACTGCTGCAGCGCCGGGTGGCGGTCTATGACAAGGACCGCGAGGGCCATTACAACCTGATCTCGGCGCTTCACAAAAGTCTGCGCGGCTCCGATCCGCAGGCTTCGCTCTACTATCTCGCGCGGATGCTGACCGCGGGCGAGGAGCCGCTGTACGTGCTTCGCCGCCTTACCCGGTTCGCAAGCGAGGACATCGGTCTCGCCGACCCGCAGGCGCTGGTGCAATGCCTGGCGGCGAAGGATGCCTATGATTTCCTCGGCTCTCCGGAGGGCGAGCTCGCGATCGTTCAGGCGTGCCTTTACTGCGCGACCGCTCCCAAATCGAACGCCGCCTATGTGGCGCAAAAGGAAGCCTGGCGTTCAGCGCGGGATACAGGCTCACTGATGCCTCCACAGCAGATTCTGAATGCGCCGACGCGGCTGATGAAGGACATCGGTTATGGTCGCGGCTACGCCTACGATCATGATCAGGACGATGGCTTTTCGGGCGCGGATTACTGGCCCGCGGAAATGTCGCCGCAGGACTTCTATCGCCCGACGAACCGGGGCTTCGAAGCGAAAGTGATGGAACGCCTGGCTTATTGGCGTGATAAACGCCGCGAACGCGGTAGGATCGCGACGCACGGGCAACAGGAGGGATAGCATGTATCAGACCGAACCAGCGACCGTTTACTGGCGCGACCAGATGATCGCGTGGGGACCTCGTGTGCTGCTGGCGCTGCTGATCCTGGTCGTTACTCATTTCGTTGCGAAAGCCGTGCAAT
>CAMLKX010000041.1 GCA_946480515.1 uncultured Sphingomonadaceae bacterium
CCGTGGGGATCTCCTCGGTCGTGAGTGCGCGGGGCATTTCGGTCGGCTGAGGAATGCCGTCGGGTCCGGGGATCGGGTCGGGGCAGGGGATCGCAGAAGGAGCGACAGTTTCGGCATGCGGCGCCTTATTCGCTCTGACTGCCGCACGGCCCACGTGCATCAGCTGGACAACGATCTTGCCGTCCTCACGGTGAACGGCGTCGGCAATCGCACGCCAGCCTTCCACCTGCTCTTCGCTGTGGATCCCGGGCGTTCGCCAATAGCCTTTCCCCGTTTCGGAGGGCTGGGTCCCTTCGGTCACGATCAGCCCGGCTCCGGCACGCTGGCGATAATATTCGGTCATGATCGCGGTCGGAACGTTGCCCGGGCCAGCGCGGTCGCGCGTCATCGGAGCCATGACCACGCGATTGGAAAGCTCCAGGTCGCCAAGGCGAACCGGCGAGAAAAGGTCAGCCATGATCCGAACTCCAAGCGCACTCTGACACTGGTTTGTGGTTCATCCAGTCAAATGCGCAGAAAATCAAGCCAGATAAAACGCATGTCGATTATCGGAGATTGAGCAGCGCCGGATCGCCGCCGCGTGCCGTGATGTTGATCGACAGCGACCGCTCGACAGAGTAGCGTAGAAGCGCATTGGGACCGCCGGCCTTTGGTCCGGTTCCGGACAGCCCTTCACCGCCGAACGGCTGGACTCCCACGACGGCTCCAATAATCGACCGGTTGACGTAGCAATTACCCGCCGGGACCGCTTCGCGGATGCGCTCGGCGAAGCTGTCGAGGCGGCTGTGGATTCCGAGCGTAAGGCCATAGCGCCGTTCAGCGAGCGCTCGAGCGGCTTCTTCGACTCGCTCCGGATCATAGCGGTAGATGTGGAGAATCGGGCCGAACACTTCTCGCTCCAGAAAGTCTGGTGCCGGCACGTCGGCGATGACCGGAGCGAAATAGGCGCCTTTGCTCCTGAGATCGCCGATGTCCTTCACCGCGATGATCTTCGCCTCCGGCTGCAACCGCGTGACATGGGCGTCGAGATCTTCCCGTGCATTTTCGTCGATCAGTGGGCCGACATCGGTCGCGGGATCAGCCGGGTCACCGACCACCAGCGCTTTCAAGGCCCCTGTCAGCATCTCGATCAGCTCATCCGCACTGTCATGCGGAAGATAGAGAGTTCGGAGCGCCGAGCAGCGCTGACCTGCCGAGCCGAACGACGACAGAATGACGTCGTCGACGACCTGCTCCTTGAGTGCAGTCGTATCGACGAACATGCCGTTCAATCCACCGGTTTCGGCGATCAGCGGGATGATCGGACCATCGCGCGCGGCAAGCGTGCGGTTGATCGCCCAGCCGGTTTCGGTGCCCCCAGTGAACGCCACGCCGTCGATCCCGCGATGGCTGGTGAGCATCGGCCCAATCTCGGAGCCGCGTCCGGGGAGTAGCGCCAGCAATGCTGGATCAAGGCCCGCCTGGTGGAACAGTCGCACCGCCTCCGCGGCAATCAGGCCGGTCTGTTCCGCTGGCTTGGCGACCACGGCATTCCCGGCCGCCAATGCTGCGGCGATTTGTCCGGTGAAGATCGCCAGCGGAAAGTTCCACGGCGAGATGCAGGCGAACACTCCGCGGCCACGAAGCTCTAGCTGGTTCAATTCGCCGACTGGGCCTTTGAGCATGGTCGGCCGCTCGAACTGCCGCTCCGCCAGGTGGGCGTAATAGCGGCAGAAGTCGATCGCCTCGCGGACTTCCGCCACCCCGTCGTTAAGGGTCTTGCCGCCTTCGAGCGCGAGCAGCGCAACCAATCGGTCAAGGTTTGCTTCAAGGGCGTCACCCATCGCCCGGAGCACCTTCCCACGATGAGCACCGCCCGCGCGATCCCAGGCGGGCTGTGCGGCTCGTGCAGCCGCGATAGCTTCATCGACGTGATGAGCCGTCGCATGAGTGAGTTCGCCAAGGACGAGCAAGAGGTCGCCGGGGCTAGTCACCGTGCGCGACTCAACTCCCGCATGAAGCTCCCCACCAACCATTGGGCCTGCCGCTAGAGGAGCGCTCACGATCGACCGGCGAGCTTCTTCGGCAGCCGTGCGCGACGCCAAGATGCTGTAGTCGCGGCCTTCGGGGTTGCGCCGGGACCGCCCGTACAGGCCCGGCGGAGCGGGAATCTGTGGATGACGGTTCGGCTTTGCCTCGACCTTGGCGACCGGGTCTCGCGCCAGCTCGGCCGCCGGCACTTCGGGATCAACCAGAGCGTGTGTTTGCTCCATTCTCCAGCAGGCGGCGCACCAGATAGGGCAGCAATTCCTCATGACCACCAACCGGCGCATAGACCCGCAGCGGGATTTCGCCATAGCGGTCGGCGGCAGCATCGTAGAGCGCCTGTCCCATTCCATGCAGCCGCTGATACTCAACCGCGACCCCGGCTGAGGCTGCCATCGTTCGTACCGCCGCCAGGCTGTGCGCATTATGGGTAGCGAACTGCGGATACAGGTTCGGCGCGGCGTTGATCAGCGCCCGCGCGCAGGCAAGGTAGGACAGGTCGGTTGCCGCCTTGGTCGTATAGACCGGATAATCGGGCCGCCCCGCGACCTGGGCGCGCTTGATCTCGCTGTCCCAATAGGCGCCCTTGACTAGCCGGACCATGATCCGCCTGCCGCTCAACTGCGCCAAATTCGACAGCGCGCCGATGAGCCTGACTGCGCGCTTCTGATAGGCCTGGACGACGAATCCGACGCCGTCCCATCCACGCAACGAAGGCTCACGGGTGAGCTGTTCCAGCAATTTGCAGGAGAGGGTCAGCCGATCCGCCTCTTCCGCATCGATCGTCAGGTTCAGGCGGTGGACCGCGGCAGCCTCCGCGAGTCTCAGCAGACGTGGGTAGAGCTCGTCCCAGACACGCTCTTCCTGCACCGCCTCGTACCGCGGGCTGAGCGCCGACAGCTTCACCGAAATGCCGTGCCCACGTTCCGCGCCCGCGCTCTGATTGGCACTGCCAACGGTGGCAACCGCATGGGCGTAGATCTGCTCGTAGCGCTCGGCCGCAGCCATTGTTCGGGCACCCTCGCCAAGCATGTCGAACGAACAGAGCAACTGCTCCCGCTCTGCCCGCTGTAGCGCGGACTCAATCGTCCGACCCAGGACGAATTGCTCGCCCATGATCCGCATTGCGGCGGCAACGGCTTCACGGATGAGGGGCTCGCCAATTTTTGCCGCCAGGCGTTTGAGCCAGCCGCCGAAATTGCGCCGCGCTCCGGGCTCGATGTCGACCAGCCTGCCGGTCAGCATCAGCCCCCAAGTCGAGGCGTTGACGAACAGGCTGTCAGAATGGCCGAGATGGCTTTGCCAATCGCCCGAGCCGATGGTCTCCGCGATCAAGCGATCGCGCGTGTCCTCATCAGGCGTTCGCAGCAGCGCTTCGGCAAGGCACATCAGCGCCAGCCCCTCGCGACTGGCAAGCGAATATTCGTGCAGGAACCGTTCGACTAGTCCGTGCTCCGCCTGGCGTTCCCGCGCTACCTCGATCAGCGCAACTGCCTCATTGGTAATCGACCGCCGCTCGTCAGCGGATAGGGGCGGGGTCGCGAGGAGGGCTTCGACGGCCGATCCTTCATCCTGATATTTGATCTCGTCGAGATCGTCCCAGGAGGAAGACTGGATCACGGCAGAAGGATATCGGCTGCCGCGACGAAGGACAATTCAGCTATCGCAGGCGCAGCCCAATCCAGAACGTCCTCGGCAGGGATCGTTCGATGATCCCGTCGCTGCTGATTGCCGCCTCGACCTGTTCGTCCGTGAGATTCTCGCCGCGTAACTCCACGGCGATTCGCGAGGACAGGGGAGCGGAGGCAAACAGGTCGACAGTCGCCGCCGCTGCCAGCGAACGGCTGTTATTGTCGTCTTCATACTGACGCGACTGAAGTCGGCCGGTCAGCGCCAGCTGGAAGCCATGCGGAAGCGAAGGTTCGATAGTCCCTGATGCTTGGTGCCGTGGGGTCTGGGCAGGCCGGCGACCATCCAGCGCAGCCGCGATTCCGGAGGCCTGCACCCGTGCATCGGTGAACGCATAGGAGGCGCGGAACGCGATCCTGCCCAGATCAGCCGCTCCATCCACTTCGATCCCGCGGCTACGGATCGAATCGAGATTTTCCCGGCGACGGGAGTTGGGTGCGAGGGTGACATTGGCGATCGCGTGGTTGAGGCGATTGGTGAAGCCGGTCACCGAAACGCGGACAGCTTCAGCGGGAGTCCAATCCGCTCCAATCTCCGCTCCGGCGAGGCGCTCCGGCTCCAGCAGCGCATTGGCGGCGGTTGTTTCCGCGCCGACCCGGAACGGCCGGTAAAGCTCGTTCAAAGTCGGCAATCGCCAGCCACGGTACACCGCAGCGCGGAGCTTCATCGTCCTTGAACCCTGCCACGCGAGACCAATCCGGGCGGTCGGCTCCCAGCCCGAGCGTCGGTCGAATTCCTCCTCAAGCAGCGAGGAGTCGGGAAGCGCGAATGTGCGCAGATGGCCCTCGTCAATGACCCACCGGTCGAGGCGGGCTCCAACACTCAGGTGGAGCGGCCCGCTCTCCCACGACCCATCGGCGAACACCCCGGCGGTCAAGCTTTTCCCGCCGGCTTCGCGGCGACGGGTTGGCCGGCCATCGACAAACAGGAAATGCTCTCGCGTTTCGCCCTCGACCGAGCGCGCATCGACGCCGAGGCGAACTGCGACAGGTCCGGCTAACGGCGCAAACTCCGCGCGGCCGCCGATCGCGCGGGACGGCACGGAGAATTGATCGAGCGCCGGAGACACTGAGGTTCGCTCCGCATTGACGCTGGCGAACTCGCTCGAAAATTCCCGGGTCTGGACATAGCCGAGAAGCGACCAGCGAGTGCGTCCCTTGCCGACGATCCTCACCGACCCGTCAACGCCCTCATTTCGGTTGTCAGTGAACGGAAGTCCTCGGTCCCGCTGATCCTTGAACCCGGACAGATTGAGTTGGGCCTCGATATCGTTCGTGATCTCGAACACTGCGCGTGCCGCCGCCGAACCCTGGCGGTAGGGGGCTCTGCGATCCACGGGTCCGCGATCCGCCGCGACGACCGGGACGAACCCGTCACCACGCGCATACGCGCCGCTCAGCGTCATGAACCCGCCGCGGCCGCTGAGGGCGAGGCTTGCCCGGCCATCGAGGGAGTCGCGGCTGCCGATGGCCACGCTGCCCGCCACGGCCTGGTCTGTCGCCGCTCCTGAGCTTTCGAGCTCGATCGTTCCGGCGAGCGCGCCGGGGCCGAAGTAGCCGCTGCCGCCGCCGCGCGTGACGCGCACCTGATCGATCCGGTCGGTCGAATAAGCTGGAAAGCTGATCCAGCCTCCGAACGGGTCCGACTGCGGCACTCCGTCAAGCAGCAGCAACGCCCGGCTCGAGGCATTGCCGCCGAGCCCACGCAGCGAAATGCCCTGATTGGTGGGGTGCGTCGACCGCGAGTCCGAACGGCGGAAACTTTGCACTCCTGCGACGTCGCGCAGCACGTCTTCCAGGCGGCCGCTGGCGGACTGCTGAGCTCGCTTCCGGTCAATTGTCACGACGTTCAGCGCTGCGGCTGAAGGAGCCGCGTCAAGCCCGCGGCCAGTGACGACGATGTCAGCGGCTGACGCGGCGCTGGCGAGCGGCGCAAGAACAGCAATCAATCCAATTGAGCCTGACATTGGCCAAGGCCGGTAGCGGCGCGCCCCGGCTTCGCATAGTCACGAAGGGCAGAATCCCTTAGGCCGTCGCTTCAGCCTTCGCTTCAATCACGCTTCTTGGTGCGCCGGAGTCATACCCGACCGCCTCGCCGATCAGCAGCAGCGTCGGATCGGCCTCGCTGATCGTCTGCACCAGGAATGGGAGGGCCGACAGCTTGCCGCGCAGGATCCGCTCGGTCGGAAGCGATGCGTTGACCGCCACCAGCACCGGCGTCTCCGGGTTCTGCCCGGCCTTGATCAGCGACTTGGCGATGAGCGCGGCCTGCGATCGGCCCATGTAGATCGCCAGCGTGGCGTCGGGTGCGGCGAGCGCTTGCCAGTCGAACTCGATTGCTTCTCCCTCTTTCGCCTGAGCGGTCATCAGGGTCAGCCGACGTGCGACTCCCCGCAGCGTCAACGAGGTCAGTGCGCTCGCGGCCGCGGCACTCGCGGCGGTGATCCCCGGGCAGATATGAACCGCGACTCCCTGCCGCCGAAGATAGTCCATTTCCTCGGTCGAGCGGCCGAACACCGACGGGTCGCCGCCCTTGAGGCGAACCACCTTCTTGCCCGCCCGCGCCGCTTCAACCAGCAGCCAGTTGATCATCGCCTGCGGCTTGCTGGGGCGGCCTGCGCGTTTGCCGACGCTGACCGTCAGCGCCTGCGGGCAGAGCTCGAGGATCGCATCGCCGACCAGCGCGTCGTGAAAGACGATCTCCGCCTCGCGCAGCAGCCGCTCGCCTTTGCGGGTCAGAAGCTCCGGATCGCCTGGCCCAGCCCCGACCAGCCAGACCGAACCGGGAGTCATCGTCTCAGCCATTGACCGCCTCCTTGCGGCTTTCGGCAAGAAGCCGAGCAAGCGCCGGGCGGCACGAACCGCAATTGGTTCCTGCCTTCAGCGCTGAACCGATCGCAGCCACGTCGGCGAGCTGTTGTTCCGCGATCGCCGCGACGATGGTCCGCATCCCCACGTCGAAGCAGGCGCAGACAATCGCGCCTCGGTCCGGCTGAGCACCGGGCGCTCGTCCGGCCAGCACCCCCGGACCCTGTGGCTGCGACAATTGGCTGATCAGCCAGTCGCGCGATGGCAGCCCGCCGCTTTGGGAGAGGAAGAGCACTGCTGCGAGCTTGCCATCGCGCAACACGGCGACACGGCGGATGCCGCGCGCCGGATCACTTGCCTCCATGACCTGGCCCGCTGGCAGGCAGCGTTCCAGCCTGGACGAATCTCCCATCCCGGCGACCTCGTAGAGGTTTCCGCCGGGGACTGTGACCTTGGTCGCCCACAGGCAGTTTGGCTTCTGCTCCGGTTCGCCACGAACGATGAGGAAACCATGCCAGTCGACCGGTTGTGGATCGATGCGGGCGGGCGTCATCTTGAATCCGGGCTGACCCGAAATCAGGTCGGTCAGCGGACGCGCCAGCATCCCGGTGCGGCCGCCGCTGGACTGCTGATCGGTCCAGTGGATCGGCGTGAAAATCTCGCCCCGGCGCTGCCCCTCGTTGAATGCAACGCGGAACACAGATTGCCCATGAGCGGTGCTGACTTTCGCCAACGCGCCATCGGCGATGCCCGCCGTCTCAGCGTCCTTCGGGTGGATTTCTACCAGCGGCTCTTCGCGGTGGTGAGCGAGCTTCGCGGACAGGCCCGTGCGGGTCATGGTGTGCCATTGGTCGCGGTAGCGTCCGGTGTTCAATGTCAGCGGCCAGTCCGACGGCGTTTCCGGCAGCGGCATCTGCTCGACCTTGACCAGCCGGGCGCGACCGTCCGCGGTCGGGAACCGCCCATCGGCAAAGATCTGGTCTCCGCCCCAACGGAACGGCTCCATCTGCTGATAGGCGGCGTTCCCGGTTGCCGCGTGGCCGGGCAGCGCAAACCGCCGCTTGCCCTCATTGTGGAAGTTGGCGAGCGCCGCATGCTCACGCCAGATCTGCGCGGCGCGGTCATAGTTGAAATGGTCGCGCCAACCCATCCGCTGCGCCACCTGGCTGATAATCCACCAGTCCGGCTTCGCCTCGCCCGGAAGGGGAAGGAATGCCCGCTGGCGGCTGATCATCCGCTCGCTGTTGGTGACGGTGCCGTCTTTCTCCGCCCAGCCGGCTGCCGGCAGCCGGACATGCGCATCCCGGCTCGAATCGGTCTCGGCCATGATGTCGCTGACCACCAGAAACTCGCAGTTCTTCAGCGCATCGCGAACCCGCGCCGCATCCGGAAGGGAGACCGCCGGGTTGGTCGCCATGATCCACAGGGCCTTGACCTCGCCTCGCCGGACCGCACGAAACAGGTCGACCGCTTTCAGCCCGGGTTTGGCGGCCATGCGCTCGGCGGCCCAGAAACGGCCGACCGTTTCGACATTCTCTGGTGCGAAGTCCATGTGCGCCGCGAGCGTGCTCGCCAGGCCGCCGACCTCGCGGCCACCCATCGCGTTGGGCTGACCAGTGATGGAGAAGGGCGCAGCGCCCCGCTTGCCGACCCGGCCGGTCGCGAGATGGACGTTCACGATCGCATTGACCTGATCGGTGCCGCGGATCGACTGATTGATGCCCTGGCTGAACATGGTCACCGTCCGCGGAGTCGCCGCGAACAGATCGTAGAATTTGGCGAGCTCGGAAGGCGAGACGTCGCAGGTCTTGGCCACCGTCCACAGATCGTGCCCCTGGCCGAGCGATTCCCAGAAGCCCTCCGGCACATTCACCGAATGACCGAGGAACTGCTCGTCGATGATCCCGGCCCGCACACAATGGGCCAGCAGCCCATTCATCAGCGCCACATCGGTGCCGGGTCTGAGGGCGAGATGGATGTCTGCGTCGTCGCAAGTCTCGGTCCGGCGGGGGTCAATCACCACCAGCTTCGTCCCGCGCGTCGCCCGCGCGGCCTGGATGCGCTGGTAGACGATCGGGTGGCACCACGCGGTGTTCGATCCGACCAGCACGATCAGGTCGGCCGCCTCGAGATCGTCATAGGTCGCCGGGACCACGTCTTCGCCGAACGCGCGGATGTGCCCCGCGACCGCACTCGACATGCACAGCCGCGAGTTGGTGTCGATGTTGCCCGAGCCGATGAAGCCCTTCATCAGCTTGTTGGCGACATAATAGTCTTCGGTCAGCAGCTGGCCGGACACATAGAAGGCAACGCTGTCCGGCCCATGCTTGCGGATGGTCTGCGCGAACTTCTTCGCAACCAGGTCGAGGGCCTTGTCCCAAGTGGCGCGGCGGTTGCCGATCATCGGGTAGAGCAGCCGCCCTTCGAGCCCGACCGTCTCCCCCAGATGCGTGCCCTTGGAGCAGAGGCGTCCGCGGTTGGCCGGATGCTCCGGATCGCCGGCGATGGTTACGCTGCGGCCTTCGCCGGGGGTCGCCAGGATTCCGCAGCCGACGCCGCAATAGGCGCAGGTGGTGCGGACGCGAGTGGTCATGTCAGGCAGCCTTGGCCTCCGGCACAGGCCGGGCGATCATCACCCGCTCGCCGTCGAGCTTGACCGCGACGACGGGTACACAGCCCTTGTCGTCACCTAGCGCTTCCCCGGTCGCGAGGCTGATCCGCCAATTATGCAGCGGGCAGGCGACGGCATGCCCATGGACGATGCCTTGGCTGAGCGGCCCATGCTTGTGGGGACAGCGGTTCTCAAGCGCGAAGATTCGGTCGTCCTGCGTCCGGAACACGCCGATCTCGCCCGACGACAGCTTGACCGTCCGCGCGCCCTGGCGCGGGATGTCGTGGATGCTGCCGATGTCGATCCATTCACTCATGACGATTACTCCGCCGCCAGAAGTTGCTGATGAAGGTGCGAGTCCTCACCCGCGGCGCGCTTCGCCCACGGATCGTCCTGCATGAACTGCTGCGAGAAGCGGAACCGCGCCGCATAGGTGGCGACGGCCTCCGGATCGTCGAACAGTTGGGACTTTACATGGGCGAGCCCGACCCGCTCGATCCACGGCGCAGTCCGCTCGAGATAGAAAGCTTCCTCGCGATAGAGCTGGATGAACGCCGCGCAGACGTCGAGTGCTTCCTGTTCGGTCGCGACCTTGCACAACAGGTCGGTCGCGCGGACCTTGATCCCGCCATTGCCGCCGACGTGAAGCTCATACCCGCTGTCGACGCACACCACGCCGAAGTCCTTGATCGTCGCTTCCGCGCAGTTGCGCGGGCAGCCGCTGACCGCGATCTTGAACTTGTGCGGCATCCATGACCCCCAGGTCATGCGTTCGATCGTGACTCCGAGGCCGGTGGAATCCTGGGTTCCGAAGCGGCACCATTCGCTGCCGACGCAGGTCTTCACCGTCCGCAGCGACTTGCCGTACGCGTGGCCGGAGACCATCCCCGCAGCGTTGAGATCGGCCCACACTGCGGGCAGATCCTCTTTCTTGATCCCGAAGATGTCGAGCCGCTGACCGCCGGTCACCTTGACCATCGGCGCGTCATACTTCTCAACCACATCTGCGATCGCCCGCAGCTCGCGCGGGTTGGTAAGCCCGCCCCACATCCGCGGCACCACCGAATAGGTGCCGTCCTTCTGGATGTTGGCGTGCATCCGCTCGTTGACGAAGCGGCTCTGCTGGTCGTCGACATATTCGCCGGGCCAGGCGCACAGCAAATAATAGTTGAGCGCGGGGCGGCAGGACGAGCAACCGTCCGGGGTCGACCAGTGCAGCTTCTGCATCACTTCCGGGATCGCCTTCATGCCCTGAGCGACGATCTCGCGGCGGACGTCGGCGTGGCCGAAGCTGGTGCACTTGCACAAAGTCTTGGCGCCTTGCTGCACCTCATCGCCGAGCGTGAGAGCGAGCAATGTTTCGACCAGCCCGGTGCAGCTTCCGCACGACGCCGAGGCCTTGCAGGTCGAGCGCACCGCATCGAGGCTGCATGCCCCGGCGTTGATCGAAGCGACGACCTTGCCCTTGGTGACGCCGTTGCAGCCGCAGATCTCGGCATCGTCCGAGAGCGCCGCAACGGCCGCCCTAGGGTCCGACTGCCCACCTCCGGAGGCGTAGGATTGGCCGAAGATCAGGAAGTCGCGGATATCGGCGACGTCTTCGCCCTTGCGGATCAGGTCGAAATACCAGCTGCCGTCGACGGTATCGCCGTACAGCACTGCTCCGGCGACGGTGTTGTCGCGGATGACCAGCCTTTTGTAGATGCCGCGCGAGGCGTCGCGTAGAACGATGTC
This sequence comes from uncultured Sphingomonadaceae bacterium, assembly GCA_946480515.1. The sequence continues at coordinate 10,867 of CAMLKX010000041.1, forward strand.
TTCGGCTCCCTCGCCGCCCGAGAAATCGCCCGCCGAGAAAACATCCAGGCCGGCGACCTTGAGCTTGGTCGAGGTCGGGGCAGGGGTGTAACCGCTTGGCTTTTCCACCAGGCCGTCGGCGAGGCTGCGGCACATGTCCCACAGCGGCGCCACCAGCCCGTAAACCTGGCCGTCATGCTCGACGCATTCACCGACGGCGAGGATCGAGGGATCGGACGTGACCATATGGTCGTCGACCTGAATTCCGCGGCCGACCGCCAGGCCCGCTTCCCGCGCGAGGGCGACCGACGGTCGAATGCCGACCGCCATCACCACCAGGCTGGCCGGGATTTCGCGACCATCCTTCAGCCGCACGCCCTCGACCTTGCCGCTGCCGCTGCAGGTCGGGCAGGTGCCAGGGCTCTGCATGCGCAGCGGCACGGTGACCCCGAGCACGGCCTCCTCGAAGGAGAGCGTCGCCTCGGTCTCGACGTCCTGGCCGCGGGCCGGGCCGGACGCGGCCTGG
>CAMLKX010000042.1 GCA_946480515.1 uncultured Sphingomonadaceae bacterium
ATCTGATAGCTGCGCGGTCCGCCAAACTCCTGGATGTTCGCTTCCCCGAGGCCGAGTGCTGCTACCCGCTCGCGTAACTGATCGACAGCGACCGGCTGAGCGAACGTGGTGCGGATCATCTGGCCGCCGACGAAGTCTACGCCGAGGTTGAGGCCCTTGACAGCAACCAGCGCAATGCTCGCGATAGTGGCCAAAAGCGACAGGATCAGCGCGATATTCCGCCACCGCATGAAATCGATGTTGGTGTTGTCGGGAACGAGCTTCAGCAGGCGCATCGTGAGAGCTTTCAGATGTACAGCGCGCGCGGCCGCTGGCGCCTGATCCACAGCGCCACCAGCATGCGGGTGAAGTTCACGGCCGTGAACACCGAGGTGACGATGCCGATCATCAGCACCACCGCGAAGCCGCGGATAGGTCCGGACCCGAAGTAGAACATCAAGGCTGCAGCGATGACGTTGGTGATGTTGGCGTCGAAGATCGCGGTCGATGCTTCCTTGTAGCCGGTTTCGATCGAATCGAGGATCTTGCGCCCGCGCCGCTGCTCTTCGCGGATGCGTTCATTGATCAGCACATTGGCATCCACCGCCGCGCCGATGGTGAGCACAAAGCCGGCGATCCCCGGCAGCGTCAGCGTGGCGTTGAACAGGGCCATGATGCCGAGGATCAGCAGGGCGTTCACCGCCAGAGCGGCCGTCGCGTACAGTCCGAACCGCCCATAGGTGATGATCATGAACCCGATCACCGCCAGGGTCGCGACGATGCTGGCGATGACCCCTTTTTGAATCGAGTCCTTGCCCAATTCCGGCCCGACCGTGCGTTCCTCGATCACGTTGAGCTTGATCGGCAGCTTGCCGCTGGCGAGGGAGATCGCCAGCTGGTTGGCGCTTTCCACCGTGAAGTTGCCGCTGATCTGCGCCTGACCGCCAAGGATGGGCTCGTTGATGTTCGGGTAGGACAGCACCTTGTCGTCGAGGATGATCGCGAACGGCTTGCCGACATTCTCTTGAGTTGCGCGGCCAAAACGGCGCGCTCCGCTCGAGTTGAACGTGATTGAGACGACCGGATCGCCATTCTGGTCGAACGACTGCTTGGCATCGGTGAGCTGATCGCCCGACACCATCACCCGCCGCTGCACCGCCACCGCGCCGCTGCCGTCCGCCATTGGCAGGACCTGACTGCCTGGGGGAGCGCGTCCGGCCGCAACCTCGGCGGGATCAGCCGTCAGGTCGACCAGCTTGAATTCCAAACGGGCAGTCTGGCCGATCAGCTTTTTCAGGGCCTCCGGATCCTCAACGCCAGGCACCTGGACCAGAATGCGCCGCTCGCCCTGGTTGACGACCGTGACTTCCTTGGTTCCGCCCGGATCGATCCGCCGCCGGACCACGTCACGGGCAACAGTCAGGGCATTCTTCAGGGCCTGCTCCGCGCCTGACTTGGTCGGAGTCAGCACGACGCGGGTGGAATCGACGACGTTAACGTCCCAGTCGCGCGCTCCAGTCAGTCCGACCGGCTGGGTGATCGCCCGCAACCGCTCGACCGCGGCATCAACCTGAGCCGGGTTGCGGACCATGAATGACAGCCTGCCGCCGGAGGTCGAGATATCGCCAATAGCAATGCGCGGCTGGTTGCGGCGCATCTCGGTCGTGACCGAATCTTCCATCGACTGCAGCCGCTGCTTGGCCGCGTCCGCGGCATCGGCCTCGAGCAACAGGTGGCTCCCGCCGGCGAGGTCAAGGCCAAGGTTGATGCGGCTGCTCGGCAACCATGCCGGCCAGGCGCTGATCTGGGATTGCGGAAGCAGGCTCGGAATGGCGAAGAGAATGCCGAGGAGGATCGTCAGGCTGACGGCCCACACCTTCCACCGCGGGAAATCGAGCATTAGTCGTTAGCCGGCTTCGACGAGCGGTTGACGACATCGCTGAGGGTCGATTTGACGACCCGGACCCGGACACCGCTGGCGATTTCGACCTCAACGTCATGATCGTCGACTCGCGTAACCTTGCCGCGAACGCCGCCTCCGGTGACAACCTCGTCGCCTTTCTTGACTGCGGCGATAGTGGCCTGATGCTCCTTCATCCGGCGCTGCTGCGGACGAATCATCAGGAAATAGAAGATCACAAATATCGCGATCCACGGGAGCAGGCCAACGAGGATCCCGGCGGGACTGTTCGCCTGTGCGGTCGCAGCAGCGGAAGTCAGTTGAAGAAAGTTGGTCATCGGCACGGAATTCTCTTGGGTTCGCGCTAGCGGGCGATGCGGATTGCTGCCGGCGGCGGGCGCTATCACGGCCGGGCCTTCGGGCGCAAGTCGGGTCCGGGGAGCCAAGCTTGGCTTGCCATCATCTCGCGCCGCAACTACATCGCGGCCCTTCGGTCGGGGCGTAGCGCAGCCTGGTAGCGCATCACACTGGGGGTGTGGGGGTCGCTGGTTCGAATCCAGTCGCCCCGACCATCCTTGAGGAAAGCGATGCCCCGCCGCCGCCGCCGTCGGAAATTCTCGCTAGGGCGGGTCATGCTGATTGCGCTGGCAGCGATCCCTGTCTTCTACTTGCTTGCCGCTCTGATCGGCGCCCTATTGCCGGTCAACCGCGACTGGACCGAAGCTGAGCAAGGAACGACAGTTTACCTTCGAACCAATGGGGTCCACATCGACTTGCTCATGCCGGCGCAAGCTCAGGGGCTGGATTGGAGACCATTGCTGCCGGAGCATGATTTCGCCCGGCCGCCGCCCGACCCGAAGTGGATCGCGTTCGGCGCGGGAGAACGACGCATCTATCTGGAGACACCGCGCTGGCGGGACTTGCGGCCAAGGGCGGCGCTGGCCGGCCTGACGGGCGGCGACCGCATCATGCATGTCGAACGGGTTGCGGAGCCCGGAACGGAACTGCGTGCAATTCGCCTGCGGCCCGAGGAGTATCGCCGCTTGTGGGCCGGAGTTCGGGCGAGCTTCGATCTCGGAGCAACCGGCCGGCCGCGGCGGATCGACCACGCTGGCTATTGGCACCATGATGCCTTTTATGAAGGCGTCGGGTCAGCCAATGCCATCACCACCTGCAACCAGTGGGTCGCTGACAGGCTGCGCATTGCGGGTGTCCGCACCAGCGCCTGGAGTCCCTTCGCTCAGGGGCTGTTATGGCGATACCGGCGCGTCGGTGATTACAGCACGTAACGGCTGAGATCGGTATTCCGGGCGATGCCGGCGAGCTGCTGATCGACGAAGGCCGCATCCACCACCAGCTTCTCGCCACGCCGCTCTTCGGCCTCGAAGCTGACCTCTTCCAGCAGCCGTTCCATCACCGTCTGCAGCCGTCGTGCGCCGATATTCTCAACCGCCGAATTCACCTCTGCCGCGATCCGCGCCAGCGCCGCGATGCCGTCGTCAGCAAAACGGATCTCGACCCCTTCAGTCGCGAGCAGCGCCTGATATTGCTCTGTCAGGCTCGATCGGGTCGCGGACAGGATGCGGACGAAATCCTGCTCCGTGAGCGCCTTCAGCTCCACCCTGATCGGCAGGCGCCCTTGCAGTTCCGGCAGCAGGTCTGCCGGCTTGGCGACATGGAAGGCGCCGCTGGCGATGAACAGGATATGGTCGGTCTTCAGTGGACCATATTTGGTCGCGACCGTCGTGCCTTCGATCAGCGGCAGCAAGTCCCGCTGCACCCCTTCGCGACTGACCGAGCCACCGCGCACATCGCTGACGGCAATCTTGTCGACCTCATCGAGGAACACGATCCCATTGGCCTCGGCATCCGCGAGCGCAGCCCTGTTGAGATCGTCCGGATCGAGCCGCTTGTCGGCTTCCTCCTCCGTCAACCGCGCGAGCGCCTCGCGAACCTTGAACTTGCGGCGCTTGGTTGGGAGCCGACCTAACGCCTTGCCCATCATTTCCGAGAGGTTGATCATACCCACCTGCCCGCCAAGCCCCATATCGAGCGGCAGTTGCGGTGCATCGGTCACCTCGATCTCGACCTCGGCATCATCCAGGCTGCCTTCCGCAAGCCGCTGCCGAAAGCTCATGCGAGTGGCCTCGCTCGCGCCTTTCCCAGTCAAGGCGTCGAGCAGCGTTTCGACGGCGCTCTGCTCCGCAGCTTCAGCAACGGAAGCCCGGCGGCGGTCGCGCTCCAGGCGCACGGCTTCCTCGACCAGGTCGCGGGCGATCTGCTCGACGTCGCGGCCGACATAGCCCACCTCCGTGAACTTGGTCGCTTCGACCTTCACGAATGGCGCGTCGGCCAACTTGGCCAGCCGCCGACTGATTTCGGTCTTGCCGCAGCCGGTCGGGCCAATCATCAGGATGTTCTTCGGGGTGACTTCGTCGCGCAGTTCCGGGTCAAGCTGCTGTCGGCGCCAGCGATTGCGCAACGCGACGGCGACGGCGCGCTTCGCCTCGGTCTGGCCGATGATATGCTCATCAAGCGCAGCAACGATGGCTTTAGGGGTCAGATTCTCGTTCATTGGGTTCCGGTCAGTTGCGGCGGGCTAGCCGCCAATGGTTTCGACGGTCAGCCGATCGTTGGTGAACACGCAAACTTCAGCGGCAATCGCCATGGCCCTGCGCGCCAAGGTTTCCGGATCCGGCTCGTAATCGGCGAGAGCCCGTGCGGCGGCCAGCGCATAGTTTCCGCCCGAACCGATCGCGGCAATCCCGCCTTCGGGCTCGAGCACATCGCCGTTCCCGGTCAGGATCAGCATCGTCTCTGAATCGGCAACGATCATCATCGCTTCAAGATTGCGAAGATATTTGTCGGTCCGCCAATCCTTGGCGAGTTCGACCGCGGCGCGGAGAAGCTGGCCGTTATGCGCCTCGAGCTTCTTCTCAAGCCGCTCGAACAGAGTGAATGCATCCGCCGTCGCTCCCGCGAAGCCGCCGATCACATCGCCATCTGCGCCAAGCCGCCGTACCTTGCGGGCGTTCGGCTTGATGACCGTATTCCCCAGAGAAACCTGACCATCGCCGGCAATAACCGTCTGATTGCCGCGCTTGACCCCGATGATGGTTGTGCCGTGCCACTGATCCATGACTGCTCCCGCTCCAGCCCCTGATCTGGGAAGCGGAGACGCGGATCGCAAGCAGCGCCCCTCAGTCCCAATTCGATGCAGGGCGGAAACAAGTTTGGGCTGAACCGTTGATCATCCGCGATGAACAGATGTTGCCTGTCGCTTTCCCTCTCCGCGTCATTCTTCATGGCGTCTTCGGCGGCGGCCGAACCTCCGAGCAGCACGCCGCGAAAGTTTCCAATCCTGTCGATCAGCGTCGCGGAGCCTGATGAACAGGCGCGGCGCAATCCCGCGTCCCGCTATGGCATCGATCCGATTGATTACGATCTTCGCAGCGGTCCGCTTGGAGCACGCCAACGCAGCTTCTCACTCAGCCAGGAGGTCCGAGTCGAAGGGCGGCCGGTCACATTTTCCATCGGTTCGGCGAAGCGGCTCAAGGATCCGGTGCGCGTCTATCCCGCCGGCCGCCTCGATCAGGCGGGTGCACTCGGCTTAGCGCGGCACAAGCCTCGCGGACGAACATTACAGGCGACCGCGCGCATCCGCTTCTAGCAAGGGCGACATCCGGTCATTTTTCCACCCCTTTGACCTTCCCCCACGTACGCGCTGCCGTGTAGCCGAGGTAACCGGTGCCAAACAGCGCATACAGCTCCTCCGGGATCCCACGCAGGTAAGTCGTCATGCCGTTGCCGATACCGAGCGCCATCTTGGGATCGGCGGCGGCGATCAACCCCATCGGGATCGCCCACAGGATCAGCGTGTACATGACATAGAGAAAGCTCGGCCTTGCGCGGCTGGTCCACGGATCGGCGGACTGAGCCTCCGCGACAATCGCCTGCATCTGGACCGCGATGGTCGCCATCTCCTGATCATTCTGCAGCTTGAGTAGTTCGAGCTTGGCTCGGTCTCGCGCTTGCGGATCGGGGATAATTTTGTCGAGCAGCTTGGTCACCGGCCCAATAATCGCTTCGATCAACGCCATGCTTCCGTCCTCACGTGATTTATTTTGGTTCATTGTGTATCGGCGTCTTAGCCTGTTCGGTTTGCAAGCCAGCCGTAGAGGAAGGCTTCGTTGGCCGGCCTGCGCTCGGCCAGGCGGAGGTATCGTTCTCCTTGCAGCGCTTCGAGTGCGCGGAGCAGTACGGCTTCGCCTGGAGCTTGGCCCCGCACCGCCAGGAACGCTGCAAGGGCTGCGATTGTGGCTGGTCCAACCTGGCCATCGAGGACGAGGTCGGGATAATCCCTCCCGTTGCGGTTGAGAGCGGTGAGTGCCCGCTGGAGGAATGTCGCCGCGACACTCGGCCCCATGTTGGCGCCAGTGTCGAACAACTCGGCCGCAACCGCGGGCGTGAGCGTAGCCACCTCGTCGAAGCGCGGGCGCAGCCAATACAAGCGCCGATAGATAGCCTCAGCCTGCTCGCGCGGCAGGCGCTCCATCGCGCCCTGGTAGCCGTTAGCGCGCGCCACCGCCTCGGTAATGCCAAAGCGGGTCGCACCTCCACGATCCGCGGGATGGTCGACATAGCCCCCCTCCCGCTCAATCAGCTCGTCAATCAGGCCTTCGATATCGTTGCTCATATCCGCTCCAATCCGAGTCGGTCTTAACTAACCAAATAGGATTACTGTAGGAAAGATATTTTACCTGATATGATGCTGGTGAAAACAACCCTCATGCATCACACGGCCACTCTGCCCCATAACGATACAGTGCAACGCCCCGCCTTCGGCTGCGTTTCGCTGAGGTCCGATCGATCAGGATGAGGAGTAAGCCACATGCGATATGTGTTGCTTGCCGCAGTTGCGTCGCTGGCAGCGATCCCGCTTTCCGTTCAATCTGTTGCGGCCCAGGATTGGGGAGGAGTCACCGTCCATCGGGGAACGCATGGTGGCCACCACGGCGGCTTCCACCGACATGACCGCAAATTTGATGATTTCCGCGACAGCCGGCGCGATCGCCGCCACCGCGGGGATGATGTCGTGGCCGACGGCTGGGGCTGGTACGGCTATTCCGACATCAACCGGTCGTGGGACCATGACAGCTTCAACGACTGGTGGCACGAGCGACCGTGGCGCAGCTATCCGCGGTGGATGACCAGCAGTTCGTGCGACCGGCTGTGGTGGGGCGGCGGAAGCTGGCGCTGCGCCTGGTAAGTTGAGCCGGTCAGCTTTTCGCTGACGGGCTGCATCGCCCGATGCGCTTGGCGTCGACCCGCATCTTCATGACCATCTCCTCGGCCGCAGTCTTGCCCTTGGTGGTTGCGGTCATCGCCATCGTGTAGCGGTCCGGCTCATAGTCGCCGGTCAGCTCCATCGTCTGCGTGGCCTGCGGGTGCTTGCAGAGCAGCCGGATGTCGACCTTGCCGCTGCCCCACTTAAAGTGCTCGTAGCGGCAATTCTTGTCCGCTCCGGCGAAGAAATCCTCCCTTGGGCTCTTCGCCTGCTCGGGAGTGAGGCAGGTTTCATGCACCTGGCTCTCCCCAACCGACTGCTTCATCGCGTCGCGGATCTGCGGCGGCATTCCCGGGGCGGTCATGTCGACCATTGTTACCGTCTGCTGCCATTTGCCCGGATTGACGAAGCTGTCGTCATCGCCGGCCTGACGCTTCATCTCATTGGCGACCTCGGACACCGACGCATTCGTCATATCCACGTCCGGACCGCGGTCGCAGGCGGCCAGCAGGGCCACCGGCAGCAACAGAATGAGCTTGTGCATCGCGGCCCCTCCCGATTGGCGACGCGTTGCGCCGCTCGCCCGCGTCACCATATGCTCAAACCATGGCGATTCAAATCCGCACCTCGCTGGCCGAGCCGGAGACCGGCGACGCGTTCGTCCCGCACCGGCCGCAGCGTCCCGACAAGGCCGAGGGCGGACGCAGCTTCGTGCTGAAGTCCGGCTATGAGCCCGCCGGAGACCAGCCCCAGGCAATCGCCGAGCTGGTCGAGACCGCGCAGCAGGGCGAGAAAAGCCAGGTGCTGCTTGGAGTCACCGGCTCGGGCAAGACGTTCACCATGGCCAAGGTGATCCAGACGCTGCAGCGGCCGGCACTGGTGCTCGCGCCGAACAAGATCCTCGCCGCCCAGCTCTACGGCGAGTTCAAGAGCTTCTTCCCCGACAATGCGGTCGAATATTTCGTCAGCTACTACGATTATTACCAGCCGGAAGCCTATGTTCCGCGCACCGACACCTACATCGAGAAGGAAAGCTCGGTAAACGAGGCGATCGACCGGATGCGCCACTCGGCGACCCGGGCGCTGCTGGAGCGCGACGACGTGATCATCGTCGCATCCGTCTCCTGCCTCTACGGCATCGGCTCGGTCGAAACCTATTCGGCGATGGTGTTCAGCCTCAGCAAGGGCGGCAGCGAGGATCAGCGCGAGATCATCCGCAAGCTGGTTGCGTTGCAGTACAAGCGCAACGACCAGGCGTTCGCGCGCGGCAATTTCCGTGTCCGGGGCGACAATCTGGAGATCTTCCCGTCCCACTATGAGGACACGGCGTGGCGGATCAGCTTCTTCGGTGACGAGATCGAGCAGATTGTCGAGTTCGACCCGCTGACCGGCAAGACGGTCGCCAGCCTCGACAGCATCAAGGTCTACGCCAACTCCCACTATGTCACGCCGGGGCCGACGCTGAAGCAGGCGATGGAGGCGATCCGCCACGAGCTGGCCGAGCGGCTGAAGGAGCTGCACGCGGAAGGCCGGCTGCTGGAAGCGCAGCGGCTTGAGCAGCGCACCAATTTCGACCTGGAGATGATCGCCGCGACCGGCAGTTGCGCGGGGATCGAGAATTATTCTCGCTTCCTCACCGGCCGGTTGCCCGGCGAGCCGCCGCCGACCCTGTTCGAATATCTGCCCGACAATGCGCTGCTGTTCGTCGACGAGAGCCACCAGACGGTGCCGCAGATCGGAGCGATGGCGCGGGGCGACCACCGGCGGAAGATCACGCTCGCGGAATATGGCTTCCGCCTGCCGAGCTGCATCGACAACCGGCCGCTGCGCTTCAACGAGTGGGAGGCGATGCGTCCGCAATCGGTGTTCGTGTCCGCGACGCCGGGTCCGTGGGAGATGAACGAGACCGGCGGCGTCTTTTCGGAACAGGTGATCCGCCCGACCGGGCTGATCGATCCGCCGGTCGAGATCAAGCCGGTCGAGGACCAGGTCGACGACCTCGTCCATGAAGCCAAGGAGACGGCGCGCAAGGGCTACCGCACGCTGGTGACGACGCTGACCAAGCGCATGGCCGAGGACCTCACCGAATATCTGCACGAGGCGGGCCTCAAGGTCCGCTACATGCATTCGGACGTCGAGACGCTGGAGCGGATCGAGCTGATCCGCGACCTTCGCCTCGGCGTCTATGACGTGCTCGTCGGGATCAACCTGCTGCGCGAAGGGCTCGACATCCCGGAATGCGGGCTGGTCGCGATCCTCGATGCCGACAAGGAAGGCTTCCTGCGGTCCGAGACCTCGCTGATCCAGACCATCGGCCGCGCCGCCCGCAACATCGACGGGCGGGTGATCCTCTATGCCGACACGATCACCGGGTCGATCGAGCGGGCGCTCAACGAGACCGGGCGCCGGCGCGAAAAGCAGCTCGAATATAATGCGCTGCACGGCATCACTCCGGAAAGCGTGAAGCGGCAGGTCAGCGACATCATCGCCCATGTGTCGACCCGCGACGGGGTGGTGATCGGCACCGGCGACGAGGAGCGGCCGCACCTGGTCGGCCATAATCTGCGCGCTTACATCGAGGACCTCGAGCAGCGGATGCGCAAGGCCGCCGCGGACCTGGAGTTCGAGGAGGCGGCGCGGCTGCGCGACGAAATCCGCAAGCTGGAAGAGGATGAGCTCGGCATCCCGCACGACCAGCGGACCGTGCCTGCCCGCAGCGGCAATGCGACGGAAGGGAGGCCCGGCACACGCAAGACGCGCTTCGGCAATACCAGCCGGATGCGGATGGGCGGCCGGCGCTAACCGGATGCTAACCGCGCCGATGTAGTCAGCGGCGCATGGCCAGTCCGCTCAAGACCGGGAAGCAGTCCGTCAACCTGTCGGCGCCAGTGCGCGGGTCACGCATCCGCCGCGACCCGCCGCCAGTCGCCAAGAAGGTCGCGGTGGTCGATCCCGAAGAGCGCGAGACGCGCATGGTCGTGATCGGCGTCGGCACCTTCGCACTCGCGATCATGGTCATCCTCGCTTTCGGCTTCAGCAGCTGGGGCTGGACCCCAAGCCACTACACCATCCACGTCCAGGACCCGCCAAGGGCTGAGCGGGAGTAGCCAAGTCGTCATTGCGAGGAGCCGCAGGCCGTCCGGCACTCGCGATCTTCGCTGCGCTCGGCGGCTCGCAGCGAATGTTCACAATGTTCACACTCGCGGGGGCTAGTCGACCGGAACGTCGGTGAGCGCGCCGAGCAGTTGCGGGAAGGCGACCTGCGCCTCGGCCTGGGGATCGGAGACATCGTCGCGGCGGCGCTCCCACGGCGCCGCGAAGCGCTTTGGATCGAGGCGGGTGAGCAGCCACATCAGCAGCCGTTCGCTCGGCACCCGCTTTTCCCCGATCAGGTCTCCTTGATGATAGACCTGCTCGACCCGGCCATGGATGGCACGGTCAAACGCAATCGCCGACAGCCGGCCGACCGCGAGCTGCTGCGCCGCGTCCCAGGCGGCGGCGAAGGCGCGTGAACGCATGCGCAGGCCATAGGCGCTGCGGGCGGACAGGCCCGCGGACTTGGCGGCGACGTGAACCGTTCCGGTTTCCGCCAGCGCCTCGATGAACAGCCGCTGCCGGTCCGCGCTCCAGCCGCCGGTCTTGCGGCTCGGCTCCGGGTGGAAGGGCACGACCGAGCCTTCCGGCTTGGGCGCGGGGACGGTGACTTCGTCCGGCAGAACGTCGAGCGGAACGCTAGTGGGGACGGGCACCTGGCTGAGGCTCAGCCCGCCTTCCTCGGCGCACGCCTCATTCACCTCCTTGACCAGTCGCACCGCGTCTGACCATTCGTGAAACTGCTCGACCGTCATATCCCGCCCGCGCGCCCGTCTTGGCATCACCGCCTCCATCATGAGAAGGCGGCGTCCATGAAC
>CAMLKX010000043.1 GCA_946480515.1 uncultured Sphingomonadaceae bacterium
GGACGGAATCTGCTTGGCTTCAAGGGAGCCTATTTCAGCGATTATGGGGGAGTAACCAACCTCAGGGAGCACCATCAGGTCGCGGCCAATGATGACGAGGCGGCGGTCATGGCCCTCAAGGCGGGCATCGATGCCGAACTTCCCGAAGGCCAGGCTTACGCAAAGCTGCCCGACCTTGTCCGCTCGGGCCGCGTTCCCCAGGCGTTGGTCGACCAAGCTGTGTCCCGAATCCTTGCCCTGAAGTTCGAAGCGGGACTGTTCGAGAACCCCTACACAGACAAGGCGCTCGCGCTGCGTCAGGTTAACCCGCCCAGCAGCATCGCATTGGCGCGAAAGGTGGCGCAGAAGTCGATCGTCCTGCTCAAGAACGACGGCATCCTGCCGCTCGCACCTAATGCCAAGCGCCGCCTCGCCATCATCGGGCCCAACTCCGCCGAGCCGTTGTTCGGCGGCTACTCCGCGGTCAACAGCAAGGCGGTTGGCGTTCTCGCCGGAGTCAGGGCGGCGGCCGGCCCGAACCTGACCATCGAACATGCGGACGGGGTGCGCATCATCAAGCCGGATCCTACCGGCCAGCACCTTCCGGCGCGGCCTGCCCGCTACGAAACCGCGGAAGAAAACAACCGGCTCCTGGCCGAAGCGGTCAAGGTCGCGGAGCGATCGGACGTGATCCTCCTTGTCGTCGGCGATGTTCCCGAGATCACACGCGAGACGATCTCCTTCATCTCGCCGGGAGATCGCAACAGCCTTGGACTGTTCGGGGATCAGGATCGGCTGGTCGAAGCCATGATCGCGACCGGCAAGCCGATCATTGCGCTGCTGATCAACGGGCGTCCGCTTGCGGTCACTCGGCTCGCGGAAAAGGCGAATGCGTTGGTTGAAGGCTGGTACCTTGGGCAGGAAGGCGGCAATGCCTTTGCCGATGTGCTGTTCGGCGCGGTCAATCCGGGCGGCAAGCTCACGGTGACCTTCCCGCGCACTGTGGGCGATTTGCCGCTTTATTATAATCCGCATCCGTCCGCGAAGGTTCGCAAGCGCTACGTCGAGGGCAAGCCCGACCCGCTGTTCCCGTTCGGCTATGGTCTCAGCTACACGACGTTCGATATTTCTGCCCCGCGGCTGCCCAAGCCGACCGTCTCCGCATCCGAGCCGGTGCTCGTGGAGGTCGACGTCACGAACAGTGGCAAGCGTGCCGGCGACGAGGTGGTCCAGTTGTACATCCGCGACGATGTGAGCTCCGTGCCGCGGCCGGTGCTGGAGCTGAAAGGCTTCCAGCGGGTCACCCTGAAACCGGGGGAGAAAAGGACCGTTCGGTTCACGCTCGCCCCCGATGCTCTGGCGTTCTGGGACATCGATATGAAGCGGGTCGTCGAGCCTGGAACCTTCACCATTTCCGCCGGCCCGAGCTCGGCCACGCTAAAATCGGCGAAATTGATCGTGACTTAGGGGTGGTTCGCCGGATAGCGGTCGACCCGCGTGTTTTTTCGACTCAAGGAGCAGCCCGGTGACTCACATCTCATTGCATCGTCCCTATCCCGCGAGTGCGGTCAAAAACTGGGACTTTGAAACCGATGTGGCGATCGTAGGGTTCGGCGCCGCGGGAGCCTGCGCCGCGATCGAAGCGGCCTCCGCGGGCGCGCGCGTCATGCTGTTCGAGCGCGGTTCCGGCAGCGGCGGCGCCTCGGCCCTGTCCGGGGGCGAGATTTACATCGGCGGCGGTGGCGGCACCGATGCGCAGCGTGCGGCCGGGTTCGAGGACAGGACGGAAGATTTCGCCGCCTATCTGAAGGCTGCTGGCGGACCCTTTGCGGATGAGGCCAAGTGCGAATTGTACGCTCGCGAGGCGCTGGGCCATTATGAGTGGCTCAAAGCCCAGGGTGTTCCCTACCGCGGCAATTATTTGCCCGGAAAACATATCGAGCCGACCGACGATTCCACGCTCATGTGGTCGGGGAGCGAGGCGGCCTATCCGTTCTGCGAAATTGCCCGTCCGGCGCCTCGCGGCCATGTTATTGCCCATGTCGGATGGGGGGGAGGCCGCCCGCTGATCGACATCCTGGAACGCCGCGCGCGTGATCTTGGGGTTGAGGTCGTGACCGATGGCCGCGCGGTCGCGCTCGTGCAGGACGATGACAGGCGGGTGGTCGGACTGGTCGTGCGCATCGACAATGTGGACCGCTTCGTCAAAGCAACGAACGGAGTCGTGCTGTGCACCGGCGGCTTCGTGTTCAACGAGGATATGCGCCGCCGCTACTGCCCGGACACATTCAAGCTCAGCAACCCGATCGGCGACCAGGATGATGGTTCGGGGATTGAGCTGGGCGTGGGTGCTGGCGCCGATGCCATCCACATGGAGCAGTTCTTCACCACCTGTCCGTGGACCATGCCCGAACCGCAGGCCTACGGCGTGTTTGTCAATCAGGCGGGCCAGCGCTTCATCAACGAGGACTGCTACCATGGACGGGTCAGTCGTGTGGCGGTCGACCAGCCCGGTGACCGCGTTTATCTGCTGCTCGATATGGCGCACTTCGATCAGCCGCTGGAAATGGCGGGGATCACGATTGCGGGGACCGGCGACACCTGGGAGGAAGTGGAGGCGGAACTGGAGATGGCGCCCGGCACATTGTCGGCGACCATGGCCTTCTACAACGCCCATGCGGCCGACGGGCGTGACCCGTTGTTCCACAAGAATCCGCCGATCCTGACCCCGCTTGATCAAGGCCCGTTTGTCGCGCTCGAGCTGAATTTCCAGAACAGCTTTTTCAGCTTCTTCACTCTCGGCGGTCTGCGGACCTCTACCGATGGTGAAGTGCTCGACCGCACCGGTAAGGCGATCCCCGGCCTCTTCGCGGCGGGCCGCTGCACGTCCGGCCTGCCGGCATGGGGCCACGGCTATAGCTCTGGCATGAGCCTTGCCGATTGCACCTTCTTCGGGCGCCAGGCTGGGCGCAATGCGGGGGCGGGGCAGCGCATCGCGGCGCAAGTTGAAGGCCTGGCCACAGCTTGAGTGAAGGGATCCGGGGCCGATGACACGAGGTTTGGTTGACTCGGCCCACTGCGTTGCGGTGAGCCGCAGGTCGGTGCTGCTTGGCACGGCGACGATTTACGCGTGGCAGGCAAGCGGCCTGCAGGCCGCGGTTCGCGCCGCATCCGCGACGCCGTCGCGGAGGCTCAAATCCCTGGTCGATCAAATGTCGATCGAGGAGAAGGCCGGACAGCTGACGCTGATGCCGACCCCGATGACATCGGCTGCCGCAGCCAAGATCAACCCGGCGGTTGCCGTGCGCAATGTTCAGAACATGCTCGGCGATGCTCGCTCTGGCCGGCTCGGCGGCGTGTTCAACGGTTTCGGTCTGGAGGCGCAACGGACGTTGCAGCAAGCGGCGATGGAGTCGCGCCTGCGCATCCCGATGATATTCGCGGCCGACGTGATTCACGGTTATCGCACTGTCTTTCCGGTACCGCTCGCGGAAGCTGCCAGCTTCGATCCGGATCTCGCCGAGCGGACCGCTCGCGCCGCGACGCGTGAGATGACTTCAACCGGCATTGATTGGGTTTTCGCGCCGATGGTCGATGTCGGCCGTGATGCGCGGTGGGGACGCACGGTCGAAGGCGCCGGAGAGGATGTCCTGCTGTCGAGCGACCTGGCGCGGGCGCGCACGCGTGGGTTCCAGGGCCGCAGCCTCGCCAATCCGGATTCCGTCGCTGCCTGCATGAAGCATTTCGCGGCCTATGGCGCGTCCGAAGCAGGGATCGATTACAATACGGCGGATATCTCGGAGCGCACTCTGCGCGAGGTCTATCTCCCGCCCTTTGCGGCGGCGATCGAGGCCGGCTGCGCGACCGCGATGGCCTCGTTCCAGGACATTGCGGGTTTGCCATCCCACGGCGACCGCAGGCTGCTGACCGACATCCTGCGCGGGGAGATGGGCTTCAGGGGCCTGGTGGTCGGCGACTACAACGGCGATGTCGAACTGGTCGAGCGCGGGCTTGCTGCCGATGCGCGGGAGGCCGCGAAATTGGCGATCATGGCCGGCGTCGACATGAGCATGGCCAGCGGCATCTACCGCGACCATTTGCCGTCGCTGGTCTCGGCCGGCGAGGTTCCGACAGCCCGGGTCGATGAGGCGGTTCTGCGCGTGCTCGCACTCAAGGAAAGCCTCGGCTTGTTCGACGATCCGTATCGGCGGCTCAAGCCGACCGCGGCTCAGGCGCGGATGCGCACGCCGAGCGACATCGCTCTGGCGCGCGAGGCGGCGCAGCGCTCGATCGTCCTGCTGAAGAATGAGGGGGATCTTCTGCCGCTGCCGAGGAGTGGCAAGCGCATTGCGCTGATCGGTCCCTTCGCGCAGGGCAAGACCAATCTCAACGGGCCCTGGACCTTGTTCGCGGACAATTCGGAGGCCGTGGATCTTGCGACCGGTCTCCGAGCGGCAATGGCCAACCCGGCTGCGCTCACGGTGGTGCAGGGCAGTGACGTGACCGCCGCGGTCGACGGCGGGATCGAAGCCGCCGTCACTGCTGCCAGGCAGGCGGATGTCGTCATTCTGGCAGTTGGGGAGCGGGAAGCGATGTCGGGTGAAGGCGCGTCGCGCGATCTGATCGTGCTTCCGCCCGCGCAACAGGCGCTTGCTGACGCGGTGGCGGCGGTCGGAAAGCCGACGATTGTCGCGTTGCGCACCGGCCGGGCCTTGGCCCTGGAGGGAGCCGTCCTGCGAGCACCGGCGATCCTGGTCACCTGGTTCCTCGGATCGGAGACTGGCAATGCCTTTGCCGATATCCTGTTTGGATCGGTCAGCCCGTCCGGCCGGCTGCCTGTCAGCTTCCCGATCTCGGCCGGTCAGGTGCCATATTATTACGCGCGGCGCCGGCCAGGCAGGCCGAGGAACACCCGCTTCCAGAGTGTCCGGTCGGAGGCGCAGTTCCCGTTCGGACATGGGCTGACTTACGGCAAGATGGTCTATTCCGACCTGTCGCTGTCGACCCCGACCCTGGCCCGGCAAGGCCGTCTGAATGTGCGGGTCAAGGTGACGAACCAGGGCAAGCGCCCGGCGCGGGAGCTGGTCCAGCTTTATGTGCAGGACGTCGCCGCCAGCGTGACCCAGCCGATCCGTGAGCTCAAGGCCTACAAGCATGTCGAGCTTGCACCGGGTCAATCGAAGGTCGTCGACCTGCCGCTCGCCGCGACTGAACTGGCGTTCCTCGACCGGGACATGAAATGGCGGCCAGGAGAGGGACGCTTCAAGATCTGGGTGGCGCCGTCTGCCGAGACGGAAGGGCTCACGGCCACATTCGACGCCGTCGCCTGACAAGCCACCAGAAGCAGGATTTTCCGTGGAGAAAGAGACAGGGCGCAATCTTACCGACGGGCTTCGCGATGTCCTCGGCACCGCGATCGTCGGCGGCGAATTCGCTGAGCGGCCCTTCCCAACCGAGGCCGAGCTGATCAAGGAGCATGGGGTCAGCCGGTCGGTCACGCGAGAGGCAGTGAAGATGCTCGCCGCGAAAGGCCTGGTCGGGGCAAGGCCGAAGCGTGGCACCTTCGTGCTGCCCGCTGAATCCTGGAGCTTGTTCGATCCCGAGGTGCTGCGCTGGTTGTTCGACTCACAGCCTTCGAAGGCACTGATCCGGCAATTCAATGAGTTGCGGATTGCAGTTGAGCCCCAGGCTGCTGCTCTCGCAGCTCGTCGGGCAACGTCGGATCAGATCGAATCCATCGACAAGAGTCTGGCTCGGATGAAGGCGGCGCAGGACTGGCATGACGATCCGCTGGATTCGGACATTGCGTTCCACGTGGCCATTCTGAGGGCGTCCAATAATCCGTTTTTCGTGCAATTCCGGGAGATGATCGCCATGGGGCTGCGGACCTCGATCGGATTTACCAATCGGCTTGCTGGCCATCCCGGCAATGTTGCTGAGCATGAGGATGTCCGGGACGCGATCGCGGCCAAAGACGCGGATCGGGCGCATTCGGCAATGACCAAGCTGCTTGGCAATGTTCTGGAGCTGATCAATCATGGATAACAGGAATCACGCAGCAATTCCGATTGCGATTGTCGGCGTTGGCAAGATCGCGGCCGATCAGCACATCCCGACCATTGCCGCCCATCCCCGGTTCAGCCTTGCCGGTGCCGTTTCCCGCCGCAGCCTCGACATGGATGTGCCGGTGCGTGGCAGCCTGGCGGCGCTCAAGGAGGCGGTGCCGGAGCTCGCTGCGGTGGCTGTGTGCACGCCGCCGGTTGGCCGGTTGGCGCTCATCCGCGAAGCCTTCGCACTTGGTCTCGATGTTCTGCTGGAAAAACCTCCCGCGAGGACGCTTGCCGAGGCAGAAGTGTTCGCGGGCGAAGCAGACCGGGCTGAGCAGGTGTTGTTCCAAAGCTGGCATTCCAGATTCGCCGCCGCGGTGGAGCCGGCGCGAGCATGGCTAGCCAACCGTTCGATCCTGGCGACCGAGGTGCGCTGGCTCGAAGACGTTCGGGTGTGGCATCCGGGGCAGGAGTGGATTTGGGACCCTGGGATCGGCGTATTCGATCCCGGCATCAACGCCCTGTCGATCTTGACCACGATCTTCCCAGCCGAGTTGCAGGTTCGGGACAGCATTCTGACCTTTCCGGCCAATCGGCTGGCCCCGATCGGCGCCGAGCTGACGCTGGAGAGCCTCGCCAATCACACGGTCGACGTCCTCTTCTCGTTCGATCAGCGCGGTCGTCCAACTTGGACGATCACGATCGACACGGATGGCGGGAAGCTGCAGCTCAGCGATGGTGGAGCAAGATGGTCGATCGACGGGGTCGAACAATCGATTGCCGATCGCCCCGAATATACGCAGCTTTACGATCGCTTTGCCGAGCTGATCGACCAGCGGGAGTGCGATATCGATCTGCGCCCCTTCCGGCTGGTTGCGGATGCCTTCCTTGCGGCCGAGCGGCGTTCGACCGCGGCGTTCGACTGGAACAGCTAGCCACGCCTTTCCCACAAGGCTGAATTTTTGCTGAGCTAGACCTTCCTTTTGTCATATAAATGAATATCGGAGAGAGGATCAGTCGCCTGCTGCGCATGAGAGGATTTGATGGCTGACGAGACTCCGCGCGGCGGATTGCGGTCGCGCGCCTGGTTCGACAATCCCGCGAACGCGGACATGACGGCGCTCTATGTCGAGCGCTACCTCAACTATGGCTTGAGCCTTGAGGAGTTGCAGTCCGACCGGCCGATCATCGGCATTGCCCAATCGGGGAGTGACCTGGTGCCCTGCAACCGCCACCATCTGGTGCTCGCCCAGCGGGTCAAGGACGGGGTCCGCGACGCCGGCGGGATCGCGATCGAATTTCCCACTCATCCACTGCAGGAAACCGGCAAGCGACCGACGGCGGGGCTCGACCGCAACCTCGCTTATCTCGGCCTGGTCGAAGTCTTGTACGGCTATCCGCTCGACGGCGTGGTGCTGACCATCGGCTGCGACAAAACCACTCCCTCGGCGCTGATGGCGGCCGCGACGGTCAATATTCCGGCGATCGCACTGTCGGTCGGGCCAATGCTGAACGGCTGGCACCAGGGCCAGCGCACCGGATCGGGAACCATCGTCTGGAAAGCGCGCGAGCTGCTGGCGACGGGCGAGATCGGCTACAGCGAGTTCATCAAGCTGGTCGCCTCGTCTGCGCCGTCGACCGGCTATTGCAACACGATGGGCACTGCGACCACCATGAACTCGCTGACCGAAGCGCTCGGCATGTCGCTGCCCGGGTCCGCCGCGATCCCGGCGCCCTACCGTGACCGGCAGGAAGCCGCCTATGAAACGGGCAAGCGGATCGTCGAGATGGTGCGGGAAGACCGCAAGCCATCCGACATCCTCACTCGCGCGGCATTTCTGAACGCGGTGAAGGTCAACTCCGCGATTGGCGGATCAACCAACGCGCCGATCCACCTCAACGCGATCGCGCGGCATGTCGGGGTGGAGCTGTCGCTCGACGATTGGGAGAAGGAAGGCGCCGAGATCCCGCTGCTGGTCAATCTCCAGCCTGCCGGCGAATATCTCGGCGAGGATTATTATCGCGCCGGCGGTGTTCCAGCCGTGATGGGCGAACTCTATCGCGCGGGCTTGCTCGATGGCACGGTGATCGCCTGCAATGGCCAGACGGTCGCCGGTAATGTTGGCGAGGCCCGCATTCAGGACGAGGACGTGATCCGCCCGTTTGATCGTCCGCTCAAGCGCTCCGCAGGCCTGACGGTGCTGCGCGGCAACATCTTCGACAGTTCGGTGATGAAGCTGTCCGTCATCTCGGATGAGTTTCGGGCCCGCTATCTCAGCGATCCGGCCGATCCCGACGCGTTCGAAGCCAAGGTCGTCGTGTTCGACGGACCCGAGGATTATCACGCGCGCATCGACGATCCTGCGCTTGCAGTCGACGAGCGGACCGTGCTGGTGATCCGAGGGGCTGGCCCGATCGGTTATCCAGGCGGCGCGGAAGTGGTCAACATGCGTCCGCCGGCCGCTCTCATCCAGGCTGGAGTCCATGCTCTGCCATGCATCGGCGACGGGCGGCAGTCCGGGACCAGCGGCAGCCCATCGATCCTCAACGCCTCGCCCGAGGCCGCGGTTCTCGGCGGACTGGCGCTGGTCAAAACGGGCGACCGCATCCGGGTCGATCTCGCCAGGCGCGAGGTCAACCTGCTGGTCTCCGAACAGGGGCTGGCACAGCGGCGCGCCGCGCTCGAACATGAGGGCGGCTATTCCTATCCGGCGGCGCAAACGCCGTGGCAGGAAATCCAGCGCGGCATGGTTGGGCAATTCGACGAGGGCGCGGTGCTCGAACCAGCAGTCAAATATCAGCGGATCGCGCAGACCCGCGGATTGCCGCGGGACAGTCACTGATGAGCCAGGTCAGGATCATCGAGCGCGATCGCTGCGACCAGCTCGGAGAGGGACCGCTGTGGTCGCAGCGCGAACAATGTCTCTATTGGGTCGACATCGTCGGACAGCGGCTTAACCGGCTGGAGCCGAAATCCGGCAGCGTCACCCATTGGGAAATGCCCGAAATGATCGGCTGGGTGATCGAGCGGTCGAATGGAGAGGGCTTCATTGCCGGTCTGAAGAGCGGCGTTCATCGGCTTATGCTCGAACCCTTTTCGCTCGACCTGATCGCCGCCATCGAACCTGATCTGCCCGGCAATCGACTGAATGACGCGAAGGCGGACTCGGCGGGCCGGATTTGGGCAGGGACGATGCCGGTGTCGGCGGATGTTCCGACCGGTTCACTTTATCGCCTGGACCCGGACCTGAGCGTCACCCGGGTGGACAGCGGATACCACGTGGCGAACGGCCCGGCCATTTCGCCGTGCGGCCGCTGGCTGTTCCATACCAACACGGTCGCGCGAACGGTTTATCGCTTCCCGCTGAATGAAGACGGCAGCCTGGGCCCCCGCGAGACCTTCATCGAATTCGCGGAAGAGTGGGGCAGGCCCGACGGGATGACGTTCGATGCTGAGGGCGGATTGTGGATCGCGCATTGGGGTGGAAGCCGGATCAGCCGTTTCGTTCCGGACGGCTCGCTTGATCGCAGCATTGCGCTTCCGGCCAGCCAGATCACCAGCTGTGCTTTCGGCGGACCCGACTTCGATCGGCTCTATGTCACCTCGGCAGGCGTGGGCCTCGATGAGGGCGAGGGCGGGCAGTTATTCGAGGTGGATGCGGGTGTCCGTGGCCTGGCGGCCTATCAGTTTGCCGGTTGAGATTGTCAGCGGCGCTGATTGAGGCGAAAAGGTAGCGATAACAGGGGGCGTTCGCCCTGGGGAGGGTAGGATGAATCTTTCGACCATCGATCTGATTGTCGTGATCGTTTACGCGATCGGCATATTCGGCCTTGCGCAATGGGTTTCGCGGGAAAAGGCCGGACACCAGAAGGATAGCTCCGACTATTTCCTCGCCTCCAAGGCGCTGCCGTGGTGGGCAATCGGCGCGTCGCTGATCGCAGCGAACATCTCCGCCGAGCAGATCGTCGGAATGTCGGGGTCAGGCTATGCGCTTGGCCTGGCGATTGCATCCTATGAATGGATGGCGGCGCTGACCCTGCTGATCGTCGGCAAGTTCTTCCTGCCGATCTTCCTCAAGAACAAGATCTACACCATGCCGCAGTTCCTCGAACAGCGGTACGGCAAGGTGTTGCCGGTGATCATGGCCGTGTTCTGGCTGGCTCTGTACATTTTCGTGAACCTGACTTCGATCATCTGGCTTGGGTCGATCGCGGTGAACAAGGTTGCTGGGGTCGATCAGGACGTGGCGCTGCTGGCGCTCGGCGGGTTTGCGCTGCTCTATCAACTGTACGGCGGTCTGAAGGCCGTCGCGCTCACCGATATCGTGCAGGTGACTCTGCTGGTGTTTGGCGGCCTGGTTGTGTCCTATCTCACGCTCGATCAGATCGGCGGTCATCAGGGCGTGCTGGCCGGCTTTGCAGCGCTCCAGGCAAAAGTGCCGGGCCATTTCAACATGATTCTTGAGCAGGACCATCCCTTCTTCAAGGACCTGCCCGGAATCGCAGTTCTGGTCGGCGGAATGTGGATCGCGAACCTGAGCTACTGGGGCTTCAACCAATATATCATTCAGCGCGCGCTTGCGGCGAAGAACCTCGGGGAAGCGCAAAAGGGCGTGGTCTTCGCGGCCTATCTGAAGCTGCTGATGCCGGTCATCATCGTTCTTCCGGGCATCGCGGCGGTCGTGCTGGCGCCGGAACTGGCGAAGCCCGACGAAGCCTATCCGACGATGATGCGGCTGCTTCCGGCGGGCCTGCTTGGCCTGGTGTTCGCGGCGCTGATCGCAGCGATCATCGCCTCCACCGCCTCTAAGATCAATTCGATTGCGACCATCTTCACGCTCGACCTTTATGCCAAGGCGCGCGGCATGCACACGCGTGCCGAAGACGACCAGCAGGACAGCGTCGGGCGCGAGAAGCATCTGGTGTTCGTTGGCCGTGTCGTGGCCGCGGTCTCGGTGGTGATTGCGCTGCTCACGGCGCGGCCGCTGCTTGGCGAATCCGATCAGGCGTTCCAGTTCATCCAGGA
>CAMLKX010000044.1 GCA_946480515.1 uncultured Sphingomonadaceae bacterium
AGCTGCGGCCGGCGAACTCATATTCCCCGCGCACAAGCTCTGCCCGGCCTTGCAGGCGCGGCTCGGAGGCAGTCCCGCCAACGTCGAGGTTTGCCCGCCAGCGGCTGTTGATGCCAAGACCCCGGACATCGAGATTGCTGCCGTTGACCTGCAGCGCGAGCCGCCATGGACGCAGATCGGCACTTTCGATTACCTGCGGATCATCGAACCGGCTTGTCTCGCGCACGCGAAGGCGCGGCACGGCTGCACCGCTGCTCGCCCTGCCGAGCTGAAAGCGGCCCCGATCAAGATGCAATTGGCCGCCGATCGTCCCGCCTTCGCGATCGGAACGAATGGTCACTGGACCACTGACATCGGCCTGGATGTCATCGCGGTCGAGCAACCGCGCTCCTTTGGTTGCGAGCACAAGATTGAGCGCCGGTTCGCCCGCGGAAAGATCGATTGTTCCGCTGCCCGCGATCGATCCGCCTCCCGCCGTTCTCCCGGTGAGTGACGAAAGATGGAGCCGGGAGCCATCGAACCGTCCGCTCGCCGCCAACCCATCGATTGCGAGGCCTGTCACCGCGCTCTGCAGCCGGGCATTGGCCGAGCGGACCGATCCGCGGATCTGCGGTTGGTTCCAGGTGCCGCCGACATCCGCGCCAAGGGCCACCGGGCCAGACAGGTCAATGATCTCGACCCCGGTCAACCGCCACAAGGAGTCGGCCGGACCGACGTAGCGTAGCTGGGCAAAAAGGGGTGAGGAACGCAGCGCAGTCATCAGCGAGCCGCCCCGCAGTTGGGAAAAGCGCGCCTGTGCTCGGCCCACCACCTTGCCGCCGGTTGCGGCGACCGCTCTCAGTCCCGCCCGGTTCCCGGACACTGCGGCGGCGATCCCGACGTCGACTGGCGTGGAGGACAGGACCAATCCGGATCGGCTCACCCCACGCAGCCGCAGGTCGGCCCGGCCGCTCGGCCGCCCCTGCCCCCAGCGATAATCCAGCCGTCCATTGGCGGAGCCGGTGAGCCCCAGTCCGGGTGCGAAGACATCGACCAAATTGAGTGGCATTCCGGCGAGCTGAGCGCTGACTTCGGGAGATGATCCGGTGCGTCCCGCGACGGTCGCCTGCCCGCTGCCGTAGCGGATCTGCGTCGGCGCAACCCGCCACCCATCGCCTTCCCGCGTCAGCACCGCCGCGCTCGCCAGGGCCAGCGGGCGGCGGTCGAGTTGCCCATCGCCAGTGATCCGCATCCGATCCGGAGAAACATCGGCCAGCGCGGCGAACTGGAACCCGCTGCCCCGCTGCCCCGCCACAGTGGCCCGAACTTGCCCCGCGCCGTCGCGCAGCTTGGCATTGGCAGCAAACCGGGTGAGCTGGACAGCGCCGATCGTCACCCCCTGCCCTGACGCAGTCCCATCGATCGTCGTTCCGGCTTTGGTCAGGAGGATCGTACCATCGATGCGTCCCCGCCGAACCGCGATATCGGTTGGCGCGGAAAAACGGGCATTGGTGCCGGTCAAATGCGCTTCGATCGACTGGTCCGCGCCCACCGGCTGCAGCAGCAGCTCACCCGCAATGTTCCCGGCCAACGATAGCCGACCGCTCAGCCCGCCCTCTACGCTGCGCAGCAGACCCTCGGCCGTCGTACCGCCGACATCGAGCGCCTGGATTGCGATCCGGGTCGGCTCGCGCGGCGCAATTAGGATCTGCCCGCGGCTCGTGAATGACCCAAGCGCCGACCCCCCGCTCGCTTGATAGTCGTAGCCTGCGACGGTCGGCCCAAGCAGCAAGCGAACGTCGCGAAGATCCATTGCTTCGTTCGGGCGATCGAGGAGCAGATCGATCTGCGGGCGTTCAATCCGCCCGTTCAGCTGGAGCCGGAGCGTGCCATAGGACCGCTGCCGCCCGCGCGCCTCGATGCTGAAGGTGCCATCCCGCCGGCGCAGACCCGCGCCACTCAACCGCAAGGAGGGCGAGAACAGCTGAAGATCGGTGAAGCGCAAGATTCCGTCCGGCATGCGCTCCAGCCGCGCTTCGACCCGGGGAAGCCCCTCGGTCAGGCTTCGGAACAGGCTATTATCGAGCCGCCGCACCAACGCTTTCGCAGTGCCGAGCACCCGCGAACCTTTTCCTCCGGGGCCCGGAACGACCCGCAGGTCCGTCTCGACATCCACAATGCCGAGACCCGGAATTGCATAGCGGGTCATTCCCCCAGACAGGAGGATGTCAAACTCGCCCGTGACCAGATCGATCAGCAGCGACACACGCGCCTTCAGCTTGTTGCTCGTCAGGACGAGCCGGTCGCCGCGAACCAGCTTGGGCGTGACTGCGAGCATCCCTTGAAGTTTGACGCTCGCGAGGATTTCCCCCGCAACATCGCCGACCCCGGTCACCGCTTTCGCTGACAGGCGCAGTGGAACCTGCATGGGCCACCGGCTCAAACGGCCGCGGCCTTCCGCCACCACATCCACAAACCCCGTCTGGTCAAAGGAGACCTGCGGCGACTTCAGCCGGTAGGCGTAAGTCGCGCGAGCGAACGGGCCTTCGAGCGTCCACACCAATCGTACCTGCCGGCCGCGCATGTTGGGGAAGAGCGCCGGCGGTTGCAGCAGATCGACCCCGAGGTTCACGCCCTTGTACCGGTTCCCGGCAAGATCGAGCGTACCGCTCGCGACTGCACGGAGCGCGGGAGAAGCCAAAGTGAGACGGCCATCGAGTTGCCGCTGCTCGAGAGTAGCAGCACCGCGAACGTTGATCACGGGAGCGGTGAGCCGCCGCAACCGGCCACTGACGAATGGCGCGGGCGCTAGCTGTCCTTGCAGACGATAACGTCCCTCGTCGACCCCGAGCGCGAGCCGTGCCGCCGGACGGGCGGAAAGATCGAGCGCTGCTCTCCCGCGCCACCGGCTCCAAGTGCCATTGCCTCCCACAACCAGTCGGATCGGGCGCTTCACTCCCACGATGCTTGGAACGACACCATCGGCAGGCGCGGCAAGCCGCACTTCGACGTCGAACCGGTCCCGGTCCGGCTCGGCATCGAGGCGCGCGGCTAGCCGATCACCGCCACGATCCATGACGGCGGCAAGATCGATCATCGCCCGGCCGGCCCGGATCTCAGCACTTCCGAGCACCCGGCCGGTACGTGGAGTCCCGCTCACACCTTTCTGGAGTTCAAGCCGGGAGATTCTCAGTTGGCCGATATGAATGTCGAAGTCCGGGAGAATCGGACCTTTGCGCGCGGACGGCCGAAGCTTTGGGAGGCGTGCCAGAGTCACTCGATCAGCCTCCAGACGATCGATGTGGAGCGCATTGTACAGCCATGCGGCCGGAGCCCAGTCGACGATGATCTCAGGGGAGGAGAGGAAGGGACCGCTGGGATCCGAGACGACCACATTGCGAAGGCGCGCTTGCCCGAACAGCGATCCCTCGATCCTCCCGACCCGGATTCGCAGTCCCGATTGCGTCTCTAGCTGCGCCAGCTGATCGACAATGAACCGGTGTCCGGGTGCAGTATCGAGCAGAACCAGCCCCACGCCGGCAGCAAGCAGCAAGGCGGCAACCAATGCCGCCAGCTCCAACGCCAGCCGCTGCAGCCAGTTGCGACGGAGCCTGACTAACGAAGCGGGCGTACCGGTGGACAGCAGTTCGGCCATCAGAAAGCCTGCCCCAGCGACACTGTCACGGCGATGCGGGAGTCATCCTCGCGCCGCTTGAGGGGAGTCCCGACATCGACCCGGATCGGTCCGAAGCTGGAATAATATCGCACTCCGATCCCGGCACCGATCCGGAAGCCTGACAGGTCGGGAAGCGAGTCGACCGATAAGCTGCCGGCATCGACGAAGGGCACGATGCCGAAAGAGCCGAACCGGATGCGGGCCTCCAGCGCGAGTTCGGCGACGCTGCGGCCGCCGATTGGATTGCCATCATCATCGAGTGGGCCGAGGCGCTGATAACCATAGCCGCGAACGGAGCCGCCGCCGCCGGAATAGAAACGGCGAGAGGGAGCGATGGCATCGCGCGTCGCGCCAGCAATCGTGCCCAAGCGAACTCGTCCGGCCGCCACCACCCGGCTTGAGACTGGCCGATAAGCGCTTCCGTCAAACTGCACGCGCGAATAGACGAATGTCCCGGATTGCAGCGAGATTTCGGGGCTGATGCGTCCGCCGAGCCGGAACCCGCGGGTGGGATCGAGCAGGCTGTCGCTGCCGTCGTAAGTCAGCGCCAGCGGAAGTGCGCCAATGAAGAAGGCGCGGCGCTGATCATCATTGCTGGAACGGTCCCGTTCATTGCTCGCGAGCAGCTCGGCACCGATGCTCCACGTCCATTTTTTCTGCCAGATGAAATTGCTTTGCCGTTCCATTCCCGCTGCGACATGGAACGTCCGGGCGGAATAGGCATCCCGGTCCACATTGCTGGCGCTGACACTTGCCGTCAGGACGCGGTCGCGGGCACGCCAATTGTTGCGGCGAAGGCTGGCCGCAGCGAGCTGCTCCTGCGTCCCTGCAACCGCCCTCAGTGTCAGCGCACCTTCAGGATTGAAGAAGTTGCGGTGCTGCCAACTCGCCTCCGCACGCACGCCTTCGCCGGTCCCATAGCCAAGCGCACCGGCGACGGTTCGCATCGGCGCTGGCGACAGCTTGACCGCGACATCGACCGTCCGCCCGTCCGGATTGGGGATGACGCGGGTCTCGACTGTCGACACCAGCCCGGTCGCGACCAGAGCGCGGCGGAGATCATCAACTTCCGACTGCCGGAAACGATCGCCCGGATCAAACCGAGCGATCCGACCGACGTGCCTGGCGCCGAACGGCGGCTTGCCGGTTACGATCAATCGTCCGAACCGCTGGTAGGCGCCTGGATCGACGGGCAGCACGAGACGGGCGACGCGCGCCTCATGATCGATCTCGATATCCTGCTCGCCCACACTTGCATTGGCGAAACCGCGTTCACCGAGCGCGACCTTCAGGGCTAGACCGGCCGCTTCGACCTTGGCGGCATCGACCGGGTCCCCTGCTTTGACCGCGAAACTCTCTCGCAGCGCGGCGGAATCCTCTCCCGCACCTTCCAGACCCGGAAGGCTGACCGTCTCGAAGCGATAAAGGGGGCCTGGCGCAACCTCCAGCGTGACTTCCACCTCGATGCCGGCCTGCCGCGTGCTCGGATCGACCTTTGCATCGTAGTAGCCGTCGCTGCGAAGAAGGTCCGTCAGCAGCGTCGAATCTTCGCGCGCCCGTCGATCGATCTGAGCCGGGTTTCCGCCCTCCCCGCGCTCAGCTTCAAGTGCCGACATGCCGCGAAATCGCCGGAGCAACTCTTCGTCCGAAACCCCCGAAACGATCACCCGATAATCGACGGCTGTCGCGGCTTGGATCGACTGCTCCATTGCAGGCTGGTCAGTTCCCTCTGGCACCGGATCGGGCTGGTTCAAATTAGGCCAATCGACATCCAGGTCCGGTAGCGGATCCAGCGGTGCACCGGGGTCCAGAATGTCCGCTTCCGGTGCTTGCGCGGATGCACCGCCAGCCGAGGCGAACGCCAAGCCGGTCGCAGCAAGCAACAATGACTGGCGGCCGATCCGGCGAAATCTCATCCTGCCAGCCTAATGCTCCCGAATGAACCGCACCAGTCCGCAGGATGAAGGGCTCCGGCCGATGAATTAGTGGACCGTGCCGCTGACCTCATCTGAGCAAAGGGCGTCGATGACCCGCTCGATCTGCCGCCAGTGGCAGAACTGCACAACATTGCCGCGGTCGCGAGACTGGGCGGCGCGAGCGCCGGCTTCGAACGCGGCGTCTTCGCCGAACACATCGATTAACTCTTCGGCGGCGGCCAGGGACGCGCGATCGGCGATGTAGACAGTTTCCATTGAGGCGCCGCTAGCAGATCCGCAGTTGCCCGGACGTCCACAGGGATCGTCAACGCCAAGTTCACCATATCTGAAATCGCGCGGTGGAGCCTTCGACGATCATCTGCCAAGGGTAGCTCATGGAGCAACGAACGACGCGAGCGGGCGGCTGCCTGATGGCCGCTGCAATCCTGGCCGGGACCGTTATCGGGATCGCCTTCGGCGAACCTTCGCTGGGAGTCATCGGCGGAGCGATCACCGCCGGCTTGCTGGCGCTGATCCTGTGGGCGGTCGATCGCCGACGCTAAGCGATTCGCCGCCCGGCCCAGATCACGCGCCCGATGCAGTGGATCTCGCCGGGATTGCAATCGGGCCAATCGGCATAGGCTGGGTTGTCGGATAGGACCGATACCCGCCTGGCGATAGGGTGCAGTGCAAGGCGCTTCACCATCAGCATGTCGTCGTGACGCAGGACATAGATGCCGTCCCGCAACCGCTCCGCAGCGTCGCTTCGATCCACCAGGATGTCGTCGCCATCGGACAGCGTCGGCGCCATCGAGTCGCCCTCGACGCGCAGGATGGTGAGATCGGACAGCGCCGCTCCGGTCAGCCGCCGAAGCCATCGTTCGTCGAACCCGAAATAGGGCTTTCGATGCTCATCTTCCGGCAGCGCCCCCGGTCCCGCGGAAGCCCGCGCGGCGCTTCGGCTGATCGCGATCAGATTGCCCGTGGGTTCAGGCGCTCCTTCCGGGGCGCCGAGGAGCGACTCTGGGACAGAGAAGTAGCGAGCGAGGATCCGCCGGTCGCGTTCATCGAGGCGCTTCGGGACGCCACGGCGGACGAACTGTTGCACATAAGCCGAATTGCGCCCGAGCATCCGCGACAGGCCGGCGAAGTCTTCCCCCCGCTCAGCGCATAGGCGTTCAAGCAGTGCCCGCGGAGTTTCTGACATGCGATCCGTCATAAAAGTAGGAAGATGCCTAGACAAGTAGGAATTCGATTGGGACATAGCCATGCCGAATCGAATTCAGCCGCCAAGGGGCCTTTATCGTGTACCTGCTTCATGACGTTGAAAAATACCTTCGCTCCAGTGCCATCGCGCCAACCCGGTTCGGCCGCGATGCAGTCAATGACCCGCGCTTCGTGTTCGACCTACGTAATGGGCGCGAGCCGCGCCGCCAGACCGTTGAGCGGGTGCGTGCCTATCTGGAACAGGTCCAATGATGCGGTCGCAGCTGACGCCCGCCGCTTCGGCTTTGCTTCGCGCCATTCTTGCCAGGGCGGGTGAGCGACGAGATAGGGTTTTACTTAGCCATGTCCGCAGTGTCGATTGGCAATCGCTCACGTTCATGGGTGAGCGACACACGCTCGACCTGGTGTTCAGCGGAGATGCGGCAGAAGCACTGATGCACCAGACCCTCGGCGGCATCGAAGAAGCAGAGTTCGACATCCGAGGTCATCTGGTCGCCGACATAACGATCGGGTGCGAGCCGCTGGCTCGCGACGATGGATCGCTGTGCGTGACGCTTGAGGCGTTAACGGTCGCGGCGTGACTCGGCGCCGCGAAGCGCATAGCGAATGTCGGCCAGGGCAGCGTAGATCCGCTCTTCGTCGTTGTCCTGGCCGCTGTCCGTCGCCCATCCGACTTCCTGCCCAGGAGAATCGGCACCGAACAAGCGAACCGCGCGCGATGAGGGTTCGGACGGAGGCAGCGCGTCCATGAGGATGAGTTCATTCTGGTCGAACGGAAAAGTCGCGAGCTCGAACGACGGAAGCTTGCCGGCGGCGGGTCTGCGGTCATACCGCCTCAGCACCAGAAATGCTGCCGACATTGCAAGCACCATTGCCACCAAAATGGCGGCATTACCGACTTCGATCGCGCCTGCGCGCCTCGCCAGTTCCGCCGAGAGCCCGATCGCTGCGGCCAGAATTCCTGCTGCGCCGTAGTCGATGACCCACCCAAGTTTTTCGCGATCCATGCCGCAGGCTTAACCCCGCGGTGGTTTCTTAATCGTTAGGCGCCCTCGATCAGCTGGATCAAAGCCTCGGTAAAAGGGGCAACATCGTCAGGCTTGCGGCTGGTCACCAAATTGCCGTCCACCACTGCTGAATGATCGACCACCCAGGCGCCGGCATTCCGCAGGTCGGTTCGAATGGACGGCCAGCAGGTGACAGTCCGTCCGCGCAGCACATCCGCTTCGGCCAGCAGCCACGGGCCGTGACAGATAGCCGCGACGGGTTTGCCGCAGGTGACGAACCGCCGAACCACCCCAACCGCTGCTTCATCAAGCCTGAGATGATCCGGATTGATCAATCCTCCGGGAAGCAAGAGAGCATGATACTGCTCATCCTCGACATCGGTGATGAGCAGGTCCGGCTGGATGCTCCGACCCGGTACGTCGAGCACAGTTCCGCGGATTGGCGCGAGCGTCGGCGAAGCGACACTTACCCGCGCTCCCCGCTCCATCAGCATGCGGCGGGGCTCGAACAGTTCGGACTCTTCGAACCCGTTGCTGGCCAGAATCAGGATATGGGAGTGTGACAGTTGCACCAGCTTATCCGGAACCTCCCCTGCACAATGCCGCTTTAGCCGGCAAGCAGAGGATGATTGGTGCTTCGACACAGTAGCGACAAGAACCCCGGAATCACTCGCCGGCGTATCAAGAATCATTGGGCCTATTTCACCCCGGACGGTGAGCGGATCACCGATCGGGAGGAGATTGAGCGGCTCAATGCCATCGGCCTGCCGCCAGCCTACACGGACGCGTGGTTCTGCCCCGATCCGGAAGGACATCTCCAGGCCACCGGACGGGATTCAAAGGGGCGCAAGCAATATCGCTACCACCGCGAGTTCCAAGCGCGACAGGACAAGAACAAATATAGCGGCACTCTGGAGTTCGGACGCGCTTTGCCGCGGTTGCGGCGCAGGGTCGCAGCCGATCTGAAGCGGCGCACCCTCAACCGCGACACGGTGCTGGCCGCGGTCGTGCACCTGCTCGACACCCACGCGCTGCGCGTCGGGAATGAGCAGTACGCCAAGAGCAACAAGAGCTTCGGAGCGACGACACTGCGGTCCCGCCACCTCAGGCGCGACGGCCCACAGATGGTGATGCGCTTCACCGGCAAGCATGGGATCACCCATGAAATGCCGATTTCGGACCGCGCCCTCAAGCGCATTGTCGGTAAGTGCCGCGACCTGCCCGGCCAGAACCTGTTCCAGTATATCGATGACGAGGGCAACATCTGCCCCGTCACCTCCAATGACGTGAACGATTATATCCGCGAAGCGACCGGTCAGGACTTTACCGCCAAGAACTTCCGGACATGGAGCGCGAGCGTGATAGCGTTCGACGCGATGCTCGATGCAAAGGACAGGATCAGCCTCAACACCATCCTCGAGCCGGTAGCCGAGGCGCTCGGCAACACTCCGGCGATCAGCCGCAAGAGCTACGTTCACCCGAAACTCGTTGAAGCCGCACGTGAACGCCCCCGAGATCCGTTGAACGGATTCGAGCGTCCCCGCGCGCGCAAGTGGCTCAGTTCCGCGGAAGTCGGCCTGCTTCAGTTTCTCGCCCGGCCAATGCGACGGAGCAAGGCTCCGGAACGGTTGAACGCCGCCGCCTGATCGCCTTCCGGTTGGACGCGATCGCCCATCTCATTAAAGGAGCAGCGATGACTTTGCGCCCCTCATCCTGGTTATCGTTCGTTGAACTTCCCCGCCAGAATCTCCCGCTCGGACTTGGCGTCGCCGTCGGCCTGGTCGGGGTCATGCTGCTGCTGCGCTGGTTCGGCACGCGTCTCCAGGCGAACGATCCCAACTGCACGGGGTGGTCAGGGGTGATCGGGCGCGTGTTCGCGAAGACCAGCATCCTCTTCATGATCGCCGCAGCGCTGGACGTGGTTGCCACTTATGCCGACGCACCGCCGAGGATCGGACGGCTGTGCGGTGTCCTGTTCACCGTCGCTGCAGCCCTCCAGGCAGCAGTATGGGCGCGAGAACTCATCCTGGGAGTCATCGCGCAACGGGTCGGCGACGATCGTGAGACGACGATTGGCAATGCAACCGCAATCATTCGGGTGCTGGTCAGCGTTGCACTGTTCGCGCTTGCGCTGATCGTCATCCTCGACAACCTCGGGGTCAACGTCACAGCCCTGATTGCCGGGCTAGGCATTGGCGGTATCGCCATTGGTCTGGCGGAGCAGGGGATATTCTCCGACCTGTTCGCGGCCCTGTCGATCCTGTTCGACCGTCCCTTTCGGCGCGGCGATCTCATTCGCTACGATGGTACCACCGGCACGGTCGAGCGCATCGGCCTCAAGACAACTCGCCTTCGCTCGCTGAGCGGAGAGCAGGTGATCATGGCCAACACCAAGCTGCTTGAACGGGAGATTCACAATCTGGCGGAGGCGAACGTCCGTCGGGTGACCTTGCCGTTCGCATTCGCGGCGAC
The DNA here is from genome assembly GCA_946480515.1 of uncultured Sphingomonadaceae bacterium. Next base: position 10,278 of record CAMLKX010000044.1, read on the forward strand.
GACTCCTCATACCGATCTCAGCTCAATTCCCGGACTGGCCGAAGACACTGTCAAAGAACAGGCGGCCTGCCGCTTTGTCCGTTGCGTGCTGGTCAGCGTCGGGAGCGCCGGCCTCAACTTCGAGCTCGTCTATGAGGACGAGGCAATCGATAATGAGCGCGCCGCCCTTAACCGGTCGGCGATCCTGCTGCGGCTGCTGCAGAAGCTCGGCGAGTGCGGAATTGATCTCTCTCCACCTCCCGCCGCACCGGCTCCAGCGCCCACGGCAGTACCGGCAACCTAAGCAGTTTCAGCGAGTTTGAAGCAGCGAAGGAGAGTTCCGCATGCCGCAAGCCGCCACCCCACTCGTTGAACGGATTGCTCGAGTGCTCTGTGGAGCAGAGCAAAGCGCGAATGCGGAAGGCGAGGAGCGGTCCGCCGGCAGCTATGTCGACTCACACTGGCGCAACTACCAGAACCAGGCGATGGCGGTTCTGCACACGATGCGCGAACCTGACGAACGCATGGCAAGCGCAGGCGATACGGAAACCTGGCGCAGGATGGTGGAAGCAGCAATCGGCGACGTGAAATAAGGCGCGTCGCGCGGCGGGCCTTCAGCCCCTGCCCGGCTTCTCGTGCGCGGAAATCCAGTCTTCGACGACCGGAGCGATCCGGTCACGCCACTTGCGGCCGTTGAAGATGCCGTAATGGCCGACCCCTTGGGCGAGATAATATTTCTTCATCGCGCCGGGCAGTGC
>CAMLKX010000045.1 GCA_946480515.1 uncultured Sphingomonadaceae bacterium
AGGTGATTTGACCGGCGGTGATGGTGTCGCCCTGCAGGTCGCCGTCAACGGTGATGATGAGGCCGGGGATCAGCGACTTGGAGTCGCGATCCTTCCGCTTCATCAGTCCGCTCAGTTCCTTGATTTCGGTGCTCGGAGAGAGGACGACGTTGAGCGGCCCCTGGCGCGTGCGAGCGCTCAAGCCGGAGTCACTCTTGGAAACGATGACGGCCTCGGTCTTGACCTGCTCGGCCAGTGCGGCGGTCGTTATCATCAGCGCCGCGGCGAACAGCGAAACATTCGTTCTGGTCATTCTCATGTTGAGCTCCTGTTGCGGGAACTCACCGGAACTATCCGACGAGTTTTCGCCACAGCATCGGGAACTCTACCGACTCATCTTGGGCGTAATCCATGAGGTTGGCGACACTCGAATACGAAGGAAAAGTGTCAGCGTGGCTCGACGACTTCTACCGGCATTCCGAGCTTCGCCAGTTGCGGTCGCACCTTGGCAGCGTCCCCGACCACCACCCAGGTAAAACCCTTGGGCGAGATCGCACCGCGCAGCGCGGCATCGAGCGACGCACGGGTCTGGCGGCGGGAGCGGTCCGCGAGCAGCTCGTAATAATTGTCCGGCCGGCCATAGAGTGCGTTGGCCTGCATCGCCGCCAGTACTGATCCCGACGTTTCGAACTTGCCCGGCAGCGAGTTGATGTTGTTGCTGATGGTGCGGGTCAGCTCGTCCTGGGTGACGCCCTTCGATCCGAGCATCAAGGCGATGTTCTGATTGAGGGCCCGGATCGAGTCCGCGGTGCGGTCCCACTGGACCGGCGCACTGACGATGTACGGCACCGCGTTGGCATTGAGTTGCACCGTTCCGCGCACGCCGTAGGACCAGCCCTTGGTCTCGCGGAGGTCCATGTTGATGCGCGACAGGAAGTTGCCGCCGAGGATGTCATTGGCGCTGCTGATCGCGGTGATGTCGCTGCGCGGATCGATCGGCGTGAGTTGCCCCGCCAGAATGACCGACTGCGGCGAGCCTGGGCGGTCGACCAGGATGATCCGCGGCTCAGCGGGCCGTTGCGGCAAGGCCGAGAAGCTCTTGATCCCCTTGGCGGAAGCGGGGGGCAACCAGCGCCCGAACCGCTCTTCAAGCTGCGGCAGGAGTTCGGCCAGCGGCAGGCTGGAGACGACAAAAATCTCGAGATTGTCCGGTCGCAACCATGTTTGATGGAATCTCTGCAGGTCCGCGCGTGAGAAGCGGGCGACCGCCTGCTCATCGCCGCTGGCAGTGGTTGCGTAGGGGTGGCTCGCACCGAAGAGGTATGTGGGGAGCAGCCGGTTGGCGATCGACTCCGGCTCCTTCTTGGCCTGCGCGATGCTGGTCAGGACCTGCGCGCGGACGCGCTCGACCTCCGCCGGAGCGAATGCCGGGCGCTGGACGATCTCCGCCAGCAGGTCGAGCGATGGCGCCAGGTTTGGGGTGAGCGCGGACAAGGTTACCGCGCTCCGATCGGCGCTTCCTCCGGCGGAGATAATCGCGCCGAGCCGCTCCTCCTCCTCCGCGATCTGCTGGCTGTTCAAGCGATCGGTACCCTCATCGAGCAGGTTGAGGGTCAGGTTCTGAAGGCCTCGCGCGGCGGGTGCATCAGCCGAGAAACCGGCGTCGAACGAGAGAGCGAGCTGCGTGACCGGCACTGCAGTCCGTTGGGCGTAGTGAACGCGAACGCCGTTCGACAGCTGGACATGGGTGATGTCCGGAAAGTCGAGTGGAGGCGTCGGCTGGACCCCCGGAGCCGACCGCTTCACCATCGGCGTGCGGATGTCCTCCGCTTTGCCGGCGTGACCCTTGGGCTCGACATAGGGCGGGCGCTCACCGGGTTCGAGCCGCAGGTTCACGACTGGGCGGGACAGCCATTGGTTCATCGCCTGGCGGATGTCCGCGGCGGTGACCGAGGCATATTGATTGAGCGAGCGCTTGTAGAAATTGGAATCGCCGGCGAACACCTGCCCCTCGGCCAGTGCAACGGCCTTGCCACCGAAGCCGCCGACCTGCTCAAGGCCGCGAATCCGCCCGGCGACGTCGGTGGTTGCGGCGCGGCGCACCTCTTCCTCGGTCGGTCCTTCAGCGATGAACTTGGCGACAATCTCGTCCAATCGCCGCTCCACCAGCGCCGGATCGACCCCGGGCTTCACCGTCGCCTCGACCTGGAACAGCCCGACCCGCTGGAATGGCTGCAAGCCGGCCGCGACGGCCACCGCGATCTTCTCGTCCCGGACCAGCGCCTGGTCGAGCCGCGAGCTGGCGAGGCCGCCGAGGATCGATCCGCCGAGGTCGAGCGCGGCGAGTTGATCCGACAGCAGGCCCGGGACGGCCCAGTGGCGCTGCACCTGCACCGCCGCAACCCGGTCCTTCATCACGATCGACTTCGACTGGCTGAGCGTCGGCACGTCTGCCGCCGCTGGCACATTCGCCGGTCCCGCCTTGATCGGCCCGAACTGCCGCTCCACCAGTGGCCGCGCCTCGGCAGCGCTGATGTCGCCGGCAAGCACCAGCACCGCGTTGTTCGGCCCATATTTGTCGAGGAACCACTGCTTCACGTCGGCCAAAGTCGCAGCGTCCAGGTCGGCCATCGAGCCGATCGTATCGTGCCGGTAGGGGTGCCCGTCCGGGAACAGGGCGGCGAGCACTTCATAATCGACGAGTCCGCCCGGGCGATTGTCGCCCTGCCGCTTCTCATTCTGGACGACGCCGCGCTGGTTCTCGAGCTTGTCGCGGGTCACGGCGCCGAGCAGGTAGCCCATGCGGTCCGATTCCATGAACAAGGCCATTTCGAGAGCCCCGCGCGGGACGGTCTGGAAGTAGTTGGTGCGATCGAACCAGGTGGTGCCGTTGTAATCGGTGGCGCCAATCTTCTGCAGATACTCGAAATAGTCGCCGGGCAGATTGTCCGACCCGTTGAACATCAGATGTTCGAACAGATGCGCGAAGCCGGTCTTCCCCGCCGGTTCATCCTTGGAACCGACATTGTACCAGCTGCTGACTGCGACCACCGGAGCCTTGCGGTCCTCGTGGACGATGACAGTCAGGCCATTTTCGAGCCGGAACACGCTGTGGGCAATGTCCACCCGCTTGACGAGTTCGCTGACCGGCACCGCAGGCGAAGCTGGCGTGGCGCTGGCAACCGCCGGCACCGGAGCTGTTTGAAGCGCAACCGGAGCGGTGCTGCACCCGGCGAGCAGCGACGCAGTGGAAAGCAGCATGATCAAACGGCGGGAAGCAAACATCGACGGGTACTCCAGGCACAAGCTACGCACCCGCCGATGGTAAGGCCCGCATCGGCGGGCGCAACGCTGTTCTAAATGTTCTCGGTCTAGCGAGCCGCGGGCGCCGCCGCGGACGCATTCGCCGGCAGGCCGCCGAGTTGGCTGACCAGCTTGGTATAGGCGTCGAGATAAGCGAGGACGATGATCTGGCCGATCTCGGTGTTCTGGTAGCCGGAGGCTCCAGCAGCCGCGAAGCCGCCCCACCACGCGCCGCCGCCGCCAGCCCAGCTCAGATCCCGCTTGCGGAAATAGCCTTCGACCAGCGCTTCTTCCTCGGTCGTGCGAGCATTGACGATCGACAGGGTGACGTTGGCCTCGCCCTTCTTGACGCTGATCCCGCCGGCAGCCGCGCCAACGGCGTGACCAAAGCCCCCGAACAGCCCGCCAAGCGCGCCGGCAGCGGCACCGATTCCGCCGCCACCGGAGTTGCGGTTGGCGCTGACGATGTTCGGTTCAAGGAAATAGTCCGCCGCCTTCACCTGGCCGCGACCGATGTTGGCGCCGCGCTGAAGCTCACCATTGTCGGCGAGTGCCCGCTCCATTGCGCGGCTCTGCATGGATCGACCGCGATTGACCAGGCCGAAGCAGCCCGACTTCTGGACGAATACCCGCAGGATCGCCTCCGGGCTGCCGAGGCTGTATTCACGCCACCATTGATTGTCCGGCTCGACGATTGCGATCGTTCCAAGCTTGCGCGTGCACACCGGGATTTCCGCAGTTCCGCGTGCCTGTTCCTTGCGGCCCGAGCTTGGATCGGCGGACCGAGCCAATCCGGGTGTCGAAATCAGCGCGGCAACGGCCGCGGCAGCGATCGTGAAGTTACGCATTCAGGAGCCCTCCCTGTTGTCGCGGCTCCGTAACATCCTCGCTTGACCGCAGCAATCGGCCAATGCTGACACCGCCCTACACCGCTGCTAGGGCGCGTCGCGATGACCGACCTTAGCAAGATCCGCAACTTCAGCATTATTGCCCACATCGACCATGGCAAATCGACCCTTGCCGACCGGCTGATCCAGCGCACCGGCGGATTGTCGGAGCGCGAGATGTCGAGCCAGGTGCTCGATAACATGGATATCGAGAAGGAGCGCGGGATCACCATCAAGGCGCAGACGGTCCGCCTTGAATGGCAGGGCCATACCCTCAACCTGATGGACACGCCGGGCCACGTCGACTTCGCCTATGAGGTCAGCCGCAGCCTCGCCGCCTGTGAAGGCGCGCTACTGGTGGTCGATGCCGCGCAGGGGGTCGAGGCCCAGACGCTGGCCAACGTTTATCAGTCAATCGAGCATGATCACGAGATTGTGCCGATAATCAACAAGGTCGACCTGCCCGCCGCCGAACCCGAGCGGGTGCGCCAGGAAATCGAGGACATCATCGGCCTCGATGCTTCCGAGGCGGTGCTCGCCAGCGCCAAGAGCGGGCTAGGGATCGATGAAGTGCTCGAGGCGATCATCGCCAAGATCCCGCCGCCGAAGGGCGACCGCTCCGCGCCGCTCAAGGCGATGCTGGTCGACAGCTGGTACGATCCCTACCTCGGCGTCGTCATCCTGGTGCGGGTCATCGACGGTGCGCTGAAGAAGGGTCAGCAGGTCAAGTTCATGGCCGCTGGGACTACGCATCTCGTCGACCGGGTTGGGTGCTTCCGCCCCAAGATCGAGCAACTGGCCGAACTCGGGCCCGGCGAAGTCGGCTTCATCACCGCCCAGATCAAGGAAGTGTCGGAAACGCGGGTCGGCGACACGATTACCGATGCCAAGCGGCCGGCAACGGCGCCCCTGCCCGGTTTCAAGGAAGTCCAGCCGGTCGTGTTCTGCGGTCTGTTCCCGGTGGATGCCGCCGACTTCGAGAAGCTCCGCGATTCCCTCTACAAGCTGCGGCTCAACGACGCCTCCTTCAGCTTCGAGATGGAAACCAGCGCGGCGCTCGGCTTCGGCTTTCGCTGCGGCTTCCTCGGGCTGCTTCATCTCGAGATCATCCAGGAGCGGCTGACCCGCGAATATGATCTCGACCTGATCACCACCGCACCGAGCGTCGTTTACCGGATCGCCCTGTCGCATTCCAAGACGGAGCCAGCCCAGACCATCGAGCTGCACAATCCCGCCGACATGCCAGACCCCAACCGGATCGAAATGATCGAGGAGCCGTGGATCGAGGCGACCATCTATGTCCCCGACGAATATCTCGGGCCGATCCTGAAGCTGTGTCAGGACCGGCGAGGCATTCAGAAGGACCTGACCTATGTCGGCGGGCGGGCGCAGCTCAAATATGAGCTTCCACTGAATGAGGTGGTGTTTGATTTCTACGACCGGCTGAAATCGATCAGCCGCGGCTACGCCAGCTTCGATTATCACCCGATCGAGTATCGCGAGGGCGACCTCGTCAAGATGAGCATCCTCGTCAACAATGAGCCCGTCGATGCGCTGAGCATGATCGTTCACCGTGCCAGCTCCGAGTCACGGGGCCGCGGTATGTGCGAGCGGCTGAAGGACCTGATCCCGCGTCACCTGTTCAAGATTCCGATCCAGGCCGCGATCGGCGGCAAGGTGATCGCCCGCGAGACCATCGCTGCCCTGCGGAAAGACGTGACCGCCAAATGCTATGGCGGCGATGCCACCCGCAAGCGCAAGCTGCTCGAGAAGCAGAAAGAGGGCAAGAAGCGGATGCGGGAATATGGCAGCGTCAGCATTCCGCAAGAGGCGTTCATTGCCGCGCTGCGAATGGGGGATGAAGGCTAACGGCAATGGGCGAACGGTTCGAGCGGCATAAACAGCCCTGGACGGCGGACGAGTTGACGAAGCTCCGCACGCTTGCCGGCAAGGGCATGGCGTTGAAAGCCATCGCCAAGGCGCTGAAGCGCAGTGAAGAATCGGTGAAAGACCGGGCGAAGACGGACGGGCTGAAAATCGCGAAGCTCCGCTAGCGCGCTGACGCCCGCAGCCGATCATCCCACGGGAAGCGGCTGAACTGACAAAGGAACTTTTCTCCAAATTGTAAAATTCGGTTAAGCTTTCGCCATGCGATTCGCGGGGGACGAACTGCTCCAGTCGAATGACGATCGCGTTCTGCTGGAACGCGCAGCCTACCGGATGGGCGGCGGAGAGCTGGACATTGCCGCGATGGTGGCGATCTCCGACGAGTTGCCGGTCCTGCTTGCCTATATCGAGCTCAACGGGCGAATCGGGTTCGTTAATCGACCACTCGCCGAATTCTACGAAATGCCTCGACAGGCGATCATCGGCCGCCGGGTCGAGGATTTCCACCCGCGCCCTCAGCGGCACAGCCGGGCTGTGGCGGCGGCGCTGAAGGGTGAGCGCGTTCGCTTTGTTGAGCAGATCGACCATCCCTCGCGCGGAAAGCTTACCGGGATCGTCGAATATGTCCCACAGCGCGGCGCGGAGGGCGATGTCGCCGGCGTCATCGGCCTCATTCTCGACATTACCGAGCAGCGAGCGAGTGAAGTCGCGATGCGCGAGAGCGAAGCGCGGTTTCGCAAGATCGCAGACAGTGCTCCCGCGCCGATCTGGGTGAGCCGGACCGACGGCAGCCGAGACTTCGTCAACCACGCCTTCGCCGAGTTTTTCGGGGTGGACCGGGATGACCGTGGGACGTTCAACTGGAGCAAATATCTGCACCCGGACGATCGGGAGCGGGTGATCACCAACAGCAGCATGGCGACGAAGACGCTCCTGCCGTACAGCGACGTCGCCCGCTACCGCCGTCACGACAATGAGTGGCGCTGGCTTCTGACATCCTCTCAACCGCGCGTCGACGAAGAGGGATGCATCCTGGGCTCAATCAGCGTCGCAACCGACGTGACCGTTGCAAAGGAGGCGGAGCTCGAGCTTCGCCGGCTGGTCGATGAGCGGACGAGGGAACTGCAGGATAGCGAGCAGAGATTTCGCGCCATCTTCGACACGGTGCTGGAAATCATCATCATGCTGCGCCCGGACGGCACAGTCGTCGACAGCAATTTGGGCACGCGCGCCGGGATGGGCAAACCGGTGTGGGATGCTCCGGCGCTCGCTCCATTCCCTGATTACCAGGCCGTGCTTCGCGAGGCGGTGCCAATTGCGGCCGCTGGGGAGAATTTCAATCGCGAGATCACGTTGGAGCGTCAGGGCCTGCCGCCCTCGACCTTCGATATCGCGGTTCACCCGGTCCGAAACTCGACCGGAGAGATCAACTACCTGCTGCTTGAAGCCCGGGATATCACCGACCTCAAGGCTGCTCAGGAGCAATTGCGCCAAAGCCAGAAGATGGAGGCGCTCGGGCAGCTAACCGGCGGGATCGCGCATGATTTCAATAATCTGCTGACCGTCGTTGTTGGCGGGCTCGACCTGATCACCAAGCGAATCGAGGACGAAACACTCAAGCGCTACGCAACCAATGCCCTCGCGGCAGCCGAGCGGGGCGCAAAGCTGACCGCGCAGCTGCTGGCGTTCAGTCGGGTGCAGCGGCTGGAAGTCCGGCCAACCCGGATCGGACCACTGGTCGAACATATGCAGCCATTGCTGCGCAACGTGCTTGGGCCGACCATCGACCTGCGTTTCGATCTTGGAGAACGTTCCATCGCGGTCATGGCCGACGTCACCCAACTGGAGCTGGCGTTGCTCAACCTGGCGATCAACGCGCGTGACGCCATGCCCGATGGCGGGGTGCTGACCGTACGCAAGCGCATCGTCGAGCTTACGGGCGACCCGGAACTTGGCCAGGGAAGCTTTGTCGAGCTGGCGGTCTGCGACAATGGCGAGGGGATGCCGCCCGAAGTTCAGGCGCGCGCATTCGAGCCCTTCTTCACCACCAAGGAAGTCGGAAAAGGCACCGGGCTCGGCCTGTCGATGGTCTACGGAGTGGCGCATCAGTCGGGCGGAACCGTCCGGATCGAGAGTGCGCCGAAGCAAGGAACAACCGTCAAGCTCTACTTCCGCTGCGCGGACCAGGGAGAGGATGAGGCGGCAACTGGGCCGAGTGGCGATGCCCCCGAGGCGAGCGAAGGCGGAGCGGCTCACGTTCTCGTGATCGATGATGATCCCGACGTCCGAAGCTTCATCGTCAACACCCTCGACGAGATCGGCTATTCCGTTCGCGATGCCGCGGACGGAGCCGCAGGCCTGGCGCGCTTTTCGGAGCACAGACCCGACCTCGTGATCCTCGACTATGCGATGCCCGGCATGTCCGGGGCGGATGTCGCTGAACGCATTTTGGAGGAAAGGCCTGGCCAGCCAATTCTGTTCGTGTCCGGCTACCGGGCGACCGAGGCGATTCACCGCGTCTGCCCGGACGCTCCACTGCTCACCAAGCCGTTTCGCGCCGACACGCTTGATGGCGCGGTGAGAAGCGCCCTCGGAGTTCGCGCCAGCGCCTAAGCGCCAGACCTAGGTCATCCGCCGTTCACCTGCCGCCGGGCAGGTCGCGGCCGATGAACACCGCGTCCCGTATCCGCGTTGCGCTCCTCGTCGGAGCCGCAGCTGCACTCCCCCTCTCCCAAGCCAAAGTTCAAGCTCAAGAGCCAGCGACCGATGTCGAGTCTCCATCGCCGATCGACGAGGTCGACGAGGGCGACGGTGAGGAAATCGTAGTTGTCGGACAGAAGGATCCGAACGCGGTTATCGGCAACATCCCGCCCGAAAACCAGCTCGATGCCCGCGACGTCCGCGCGCTCGGGGCCACCAACGTCGCCGAGCTGCTCGATTCAATTGCGCCGCAGACGAGCAGCGGGCGCGGCCGTGAGGGCGGCGGCGCGCCGGTCGTCCTCCTCAATGGCCGGCGTATCTCCGGTTTTCGGGAGGTGAGGGATCTCCCGTCCGAAGCTATCCTCCGGGTCGATATTCTGCCCGAGGAAGTCGCGCTGAAGTATGGCTACCGTGCTGACCAGCGCGTAGTGAACATCGTCCTTCGGCCCCGCTTTCGCTCCACGACAACTCGCGCCGAAGCCGAGATGCCGACGGATGGAGGACGGCTCGGTGGCGAGGCGGACGCCACGCAACTGCTGATGGGTGAGGCAAGCCGGACTTCGCTGAACGTGAGGGCCGAGAGCGTGTCCGCGCTGCTCGAATCTGAACGCGACATTCGCTTCACTCCGGCAGACCCGGACGAACTCGATCCGCGACCGTTCAGAACGCTTGAGGGGTCGCGGCGACTGGCCAGGATCGGCGGCAATCACAACCGGACCCTGTTCGGCGACGTTTCAACCACGTTCGACGGTCAGCTGGAATGGACTGACGGGCGGACCCTCCTTGGGCCGTCATTGACGGAGCCTGGGGATCCGCTGCGCCGCGACAGCGACAGCCTCTCCGGTCACCTTGGGCTCGCAATGAATGGCGAGAAGAGCCGCTGGCGGTGGTCGCTGACCGGGGTCTACGACATCCTGCGTTCGACCAGCGAAACGGATCGCGAGACGTCCGACCTGATCTTCAGCCAGGATCATGCGCGGTCACTCAGTCAATCAGGGAACCTCGACTTGGTGCTGAATGGTTCCCCGTTCGATCTTCCCGCCGGTCCGGCCAGCGCGACGATCCGCTTCGGCGGCGCGACCCAAGACCTTGAGAGCCGCACGCGCACGCGTGAAACCGACATCTCCAGCGACCTCGGGCGACGGCGGCTGAGTTCGGCGATCAACGTCGACCTGCCGATCGCCAAGCGCAACGGAACGCTGTCGCCGCTCGGCAACCTGTCCCTCAACGCCAATGCAGAGGTCGAGCATCTGTCCGATTTCGGGGGGCTATGGGTCGTCGGCACGGGTATCACCTGGTCGCCGATTCAGCGCCTCAACCTGATCGTGTCCTGGACTCGCGAGCAGGGCGCGCCAAGCCTGCAGCAACTCGGCGACCCGCTCCAGGTGACTCCGAACCGCCGTGTCTTCGACTTCGTGACCGGCGAGACGGTACTGGTCGACGCGCTCACCGGCGGCAATCCGGACCTGAATTCGGACACGCGCAATGTTGTGAAGCTCGGCGCGACATTTGTTCCCTTCCCCGATGTTGACCTCAACCTGCGCGCCGATTTCGTCCGGGAGCGGATCGACAATCCGATCGCTCGCTTCCCCGGACCGACCAAGGCCATCGAGGAGGCGTTCCCCGACCGCTTTCAGCGCGATGCAGAGGGCAATCTGATCCGGGTCGACCAGCGGCCGGTGAATTTCGAAAGTTCGGCGCGCGACGAGCTGCGCTGGGGCTTCAATTTCACCAAGCCGCTTCAGTCTAAACGGCCGCCGCAGGCGTTTATCGATCAGATGAGGGCTCTGCGTCAGCAGGGTGGCGGCGGAGCTCGGACGGGCGCTGCCGGAGATCGTCCTACCCAAGCGCGGGCCGGCGGTGGATCCGGCGGGCGGTTTGGCGGCGGGTCGCGCGGCGGCCAAGACCGGGGCCGTCTGCAGCTGTC
>CAMLKX010000046.1 GCA_946480515.1 uncultured Sphingomonadaceae bacterium
GGGGCTGTCCGTCCGCGGAGCGCTCCCTGCGGTCCACGAAGGACTTCGATCTGGTCGATGTCGTAGATCGCGGTGAACGCATTCTGGGCGTCGACCGGAATTTCGTTGAAATAGAGGTCGACCGACGGGTCGGTGCCCGAATCCGGATCGAACTCAACGCCGCGCAGGGTTGCGGTATTGACCCGGCCATTGTTGTTGGTGAGTTGGAGGCCCGGCGAAAGCTGCTGCACGTCCTTGGCGTCGAAAATGTTCAGGCGCTGGATCGTCTCGCCAGTCGCGACGTCGACGCTCATCGGAACGTCCTGCAGATTCTGCGAACGACGCGTGGCGGTAACGACGATCTCGTTCGACGGCTCGTTCGCCTCATTGCCGAGGTTGGTCGCTTCCGGAACGGGCTGCGTTTCAGGCGCAGGCGGAGCGTCGAGGTCCGGCTGGGCCGCCTGATCGGTGGACTGGGTCGGCTGCGCCGGCTGTGCTGCGGCCGGGCTTGTCAGCGCCAGTGCCGAAATGCCGCTCAGCAGAATCATACCCGAGCGGGTGGAAAGCATTCTTTTCATGGAACTCCCCCTTCAATGACTTTTTTGTAAGGCCGGATAAATCATACGAGACAGGCCAATTAGGCACGCCTAACAGGCCAGCTTGCCCCGGAAAAGAGACGGTTCGACATTTTTGATAAAGTGTGGCGCGATGATCACGGCTCCTCCGCTGGGGAGCAATCGCTCAGGCCGCGACGTGAAGATCCCGCACAGGCTCACCATAAAGCGTCGTGCGTTGCCGCGCCGGGCGACCGACAGATGCGGCGAGGGCAACCATCTGCTCCGGCACGAGGCTCTGGCCATTCAAGCCGCCGGCGGCGCGGGTGATGGATTCATCCATGAGCACTCCGCCAAGATCATTCACGCCCGCGTTGAGCAGCGCGGCAGCGCCTTCGACGCCCATCTTCACCCAGGAGGCCTGGATATTTGGGATCAGCGGGTGGAGCGTCAGCCGCGCGACTGCGTGCATCAATACGCACTCCCGGTGGCTCGGGCCTGAGCGCGCGCGGCCTTTGCGCCAGATCGGCGCTTCCATGTGCACGAAGGGCAGGGGAACGAATTCGGTGAACCCGCCCGTTTCCTCCTGCAGATCACGGATCGCGAGAAGGTGGCGAGCCCAGTGCCGGTACTGATCGACATGGCCGAACATGATCGTGGCGGTGCTGCGGAGCCCGACGTCATGGGCGGTCCGCATCACCCCCAGCCACTCATCCGCCGAGAGCTTGTCCGGGCAGAGGATGGCGCGGACCTCAGGGTCCAGCACTTCTGCAGCCGTACCGGGCAGGGTTGAGAGCCCTGCGGCCTTCAACTCGACCAGATAATCCCGGAGTCCCACCCCGAGCGAACGTGCGCCGTGCAGCACCTCAAGCGGAGAGAAAGCGTGGATGTGGATCGAGGGTGACAGCGCGCGGATGGTGGAGAGAACGTCGAGGTAAAATCTGCCGTCAAAGTGCGGGTGAATTCCTCCCTGAAGGCAGACTTCGGTTGCTTCCCGGCAAGAGGCTTCGAGCGCGCGGTGGCCGATTTCCTCCAGTTCAAGCCGGTAGGCTGCGCCGCGCTCCGACTTGGTCGATCCCTTGGAGAAGGCGCAGAAGCCGCATTTGTAGCTGCAGATGTTGGTATAATTGATGTTGCGATTGACCACATAGGTCACGACTTCGCCAACGGTTGCCTTGCGCAGCCGATCGGCCCGGGTGACCACCGCCGCGAAATCGTCCCCCACGGCCTCGAACAGCGTGACGATCTGCTCGGGACCAAGACGGTCACCGGCCTCCGCCGCATCCAGAATTCGGGTGATGCGGGGTGATGCGACGTTATCCTTGTGGACGGGAATGGCCGGCGCGGCTGCGCCTGAACCCGGAACCCATTCTTCGATCTTCGGGAGGCCGCGGGCATCAACTGACCGCAGCACTCGCGTTCGCAGCCCTGGATCGAGCCAGATCGCGGGGGACTGGGCGAACTTTGGCCCGATTGCCAGCCGCTCGTGGAGCACCCGTCCGGCACTGCTGGTCGCCTCAGCCAAAGAGTCAAGATGCGGCCAGGGCGCTTCCGGATTCACATGATCGGGGGTGACCGGCGACACGCCGCCCCAGTCATTGACTCCCGCGCGCAGCAGGGCCTCGAGCTCGCCCGGCTGATGGAGATTGGGCGGTGCCTGGATGGTCATCTCAGGTCCAAGGATCAGGCGCGCGGCGGCGATCGTCCACAGATGCTCTTCGAGGCTGGGCTCCGGCGCGGCCGCCATGCGCGTGCCCGGCTTGGCCCGGAAATTCTGGATGATGACTTCCTGGATGTGTCCGTAGCGCGCGTGCAGGTCGCGGATCGCAGTCAGCGCGGCAATCCGCTCTGACCTGCTTTCGCCGATGCCGATCAACAGGCCGGTCGTGAACGGAACACGCGCCTCGCCCGCTAGCTTAATCGATTGCAGCCGTGCAGCGGGGTGCTTGTCGGGAGAGCCGTAATGCGGTCCGCCCCGATCGCAAAGGCGCTCGGCCGTACTTTCGAGCATGATCCCCATCGAGGCCGCGTGGGGGCGCAGCATGGCGTAATCGTCGGCGCCCATCAGGCCGGGGTTGAGGTGGGGGAGCAGGCTTGTCTCGTCGAGCACCATTCGCGCCATGTCGGCGAGATAACTCAGGGTCGTCTGACGCCCCAGAGTCGCGAGAGCGTCGCGCGCAATCGCGTAGCGCGCCTCGGGCCGATCGCCGAGCGTGAACAGCGCTTCCCGGCAACCAGCCCGCTCACCGGCACGCGCCAGCTCCAGCACTTCTTCCCGGCTCATGAACGGATTTCCTGCGTCCCGAGGAGCCTTGGCGAAAGTGCAGTAATGGCAGACGTCGCGGCACAGGCGAGTCAACGGGATGAAGATTTTTCGCGAGTAGGTCACGAGCTGCCCGTGAGCCGATAATGTCGCCTCCTCGGCGGCCGCCATCAGCTCGGAAAGAGAGGCTGTCTCCAGCGCGCGTTCAGCAATCACCGGCAAGCCTTATGGGGCGAACCGCCGCACATCAACCCACCGAGGCAACAGCGACGCGATCGCCCAGCGGAATGCCGTCGGCATAGGCCACAAAATCCGACAGGGCGGACTCCAACGGCCGGAGCAAGGTTCCCCGGTCGCTGGTGAGGCTGGTGTCCGCATAAAGGCCGTTCGTTTCGCGGATCGACCGGGGATCGAAACCACGGCGATCTGCCACTTCACAGGCCAGTTGGTGCCAGCTGACCGACCCTTCGTTGGCGAGGTGCCACACCCCAGCCTCGTCATCGAGCAACAAGTCGAGTGCAGCATGAACCAGGTCAGGCACATAAGTGGCCGACACGACCACCGTCCCGCTTGCCTCAACCTCCTCACCACGCGACAGGCGATCCAGCGTCGTTCGGAGGAAGTTGTACGTGTCCCATGGGCCGAAGAAGGCGCTCGTGCGGATGACGAGGGCGTCTGGGCAACTCGCGAGCACAAGCCGTTCCGCCGCCGCCTTGCTGTGACCGTAAACGCAAGCGGGATTGGTGGGGTCGATCTCCCGGTAAGAACGACCGAGCTGGCCATCGAACACCAGGTCGGAGGAGAAAGTGACAAGCGGCAGCCCCTGCTTGGCGCAGGCAATGGCCAATCGTTCAGCTCCATGTGCGTTTGCGCGAAAGCAGGCACCGCGTTCTCGCTCTGCATCGGGCACGCGGACATAGCCCGCGGCATTGATAACGGCCCAAGGCTTGTGCCGTTCGATCGCGGCAGCGACGGATCGATCGTCGGAGATATCGAGCTCGGGACGTCCAGTTAGAACATGGGCTAGTCCGCGATGATCGCACAGGCGGGAAAAGGCCTGGCCGAGAGTGCCGGTAGCCCCGGTGATCAGAACTGGACGAGCGTTCGTGTTTGCTGCGGCCGGGGTTCTCGCGCAGTAGAACCTGCCTGGCCGCTGCCACCAGCCGGGAGTGTCCAACACTGGGTGCGAAAAGCTGCCTGATTGGCCAATCGCATGCGCGGCCTTCGCCAGCAGGGTCGGACGCGGAGCAGGTGAGCGGATGTCGAACGGCCCGCAGTCGTAGTGGCCGTCGGGCAGGGTCAGCAATGAACGCCAGTCGAACGCTCCGAACATTGACCACAGCGTCACCGCACGGACGTCGACTCCGGCTTGGCGGGCCTGCTCGGCGCCGCTCCACACGTCGCACAGCCACCGGACCTGCTCGTCGCGGGTGCAGCCATGATGAACCTCGGTGATGGCCAGGGGAATGCCATAGCGCTCCCAGGCTTCCTTGAGGCGAAGCGCGGTGCCCACGTCGGCTTTAAGCTCGGGAATGCGGACAGCTTCCGCATCGACATAGATGTCACGGCCGTTCGAGCCGGCGCTCAGGTCCGGGTAGAGTTCGGTTCGCTCGTCAAGGTAGCGCTCGCTGGTCAGATAATGGTTGATGCCGATCACGTCCGGCCTGGCCTCGCCAGACTCCAGATTGCTGAGGGTGTGTTCCGGAACGCCGCTCTCGAGCATCCAGCCGTGGAAAGGATGTCCGGAGTCTACCCGGCCGCAAAGCAAATCGAGGCTGAGCCAACGGCGCTCGTTTTCATGCTCCGCCTGATAGGTCAGGGCGGGAGTGGAGAAAGTCTTGCCGAGATCCTCAGTAACAACCAGCCGGGCATTGGAGACATGCTTCCTGATCTCGCGCATCGCCAGGAGCGTCCCCGCGCATTCGTTGGCAAGCGCTCTGAACATCGCTTCCATGCTGCGCTGGTGCGGGTACCAGTGGCCGTAGAGGCAGGAAAAGCGCGCCGTGGTCAGCGGTTCGTTAACGGGCGTCCAGTCCTCGATCCACGGAAAGTGCTTGGCGACGCGGCTTGCATAGTCTCCCAGCAGGCGCGGGAAATCCGGGTCAAGCAAATCGGTATACCGTGGTCCGGAGCCATGGTGCACCAGGCCGCCAATGACCCGGATGCCAAGCTCGCGCAGCCTTTCGAGCCTTTGCTCGTGCCATTCGATGGCGAATTGGTCCGGCCGGTCGGTCGCGACGCTCTCCCACAGGATGGGATAGCGCACTGCCCGGATCCCGAGCTCGACCAGCAGGTCGAGGTCGCTCAGGCGATCGCGGTGGCCGGTCTCCGCGATCTGATCTCGATACTCATTGCCGATGCGAACGATGGTGCATTCCAGTCCGCCCCAAAGCTCCAGCGGTTGCATTGGTATTACTCGGCGGCGACCAGCGGCTCGTCGAAACTTACCCGCGCTGGGCGCGAGGCGTCGATGCGCCTGAACGTCGCCAGTGCCTGTGCGACGATCTGGTCCATGTTGTAATAGCGATAAGTCGCCAGCCGGCCGACGAACGTCACATCGGGCGTTGCGTCGGCGAGCGCTTCGTACTGCTTGAACAATGTCTGGTTCTCGGGCCGGGGGACCGGATAATAGGGATCGCCTTCGGCCGCGGGATATTCGACCGTAATGCTGGTCTTGGCGTGATCCTGGCCGGTCAGATGTTTATATTCCGTGATCCGCGTAAATTCGACGTCGGGCGACGGGTAATTGACAACTGCCACCGGCTGATAGTCGCGCTGGTCGAGCGTTCGATGCTCGAAGCGGAGACTTCGGTACGGCAGCTTCCCGAAGCGAAAATCGAAATACTCGTCGATCGGCCCGGTGTAGATGATGTGGTCTGCCCTGACCTCGTCTCGAACGTCCAGAAAGTTGGTCCCAAGTGCCTTTTCGATCAACGGATGGTCCAGCATCCGCTCGAACATCCGCGTGTACCCCTCAAGCGGCATCGCCTGGAAAGAGTCGCCGAAGTAGCGATCGTCGTCGTTCGTGCGGGTGGGGATGCGTGCCGTCACCGATCGGTCCAGCTCGCTCGGGTCCAGTCCCCACTGTTTGCGGGTATAGCCGCGAAAGAACAGCTCATAGAGCTCGCGGCCAACCGCGCTGACCACCACATCCTCGGACGTGCGGATTGTTTCGACTGGCTCGGCACGTGACGCTAGGAAAGCGGCGGTATCCTCGTCTGACCTGAGGTCGAGGCCAAACAAGCGGTTGAGTGTAGTGCGATTGATCGGGATCGGCACCTGCATACCGCGGACCATCGCCAGCACCCGATGTTCGTACGGTCGCCAGCGCGTGAACTGGGAGAGGTAGTCGACGACGGCCTGGCTGTTGGTGTGGAAGATGTGCGGACCGTAGCGGTGGATGAGGATCCCGGCCGAATCCAGCTCATCGAACGCGTTGCCGCCGATATGATCGCGTTTGTCGATCATCAGGACTCGGGCGGAGTGTTGGCTGGCGAGACGCTCAGCGATCACTGCTCCGGCGAAACCGCAACCAACGATCAGGTAATCGTAGTGTCGCCCAGAATTGCGCCGGCCCCTCATTCTGCGGCGACCATGGCCGGAGCCGCCTGCATTACTGCCTCACCAATGAGCTGGTCCATCTGCGATCGGGTAATGTCCCAACTCATTGCGGAGAGCTTGCGATCGACCTCGCCAAGCCAGCTGCCATCGCTGTAGGCAAGCTCGAGGGCAGCTTCGCAAGCGGCGACGAACTCGTCGGCGGTGCCGGCGATCCGAACCCCAGCGAGGCGGCCATATTCGCGTTCAACGTCGCGGATCGGAGTGGATACGACCGGTTTCCCGGCAGCCAGATATTCCGGAGTCTTGGTCGGGGAGATGAACCGGGTGGCGGCGTTGATGGCAAAGGGCATCAGCGCCACGTCCCAATCGGACAGCAGGTCGGGGAGCTCTTGATAGGTCTTGCTCCCGAGATATTCGATGTTCGGCCGGCGGGGCAGGTCCTCCGGCGAAATCTTCACCACCGGACCAACGATCTTGAATTCCCAATTAGGCCGCTGCTCCGCGACCGCCGCCAGCAGGGCGGAGTCGAACCGCTCATCGAGGACTCCGTAGAAGCCGAGCCTGGGCGCCGGCTGTGTGCGGTCTCGACGTGGGGTGGCGGCTAGGCGCTTGCGCGCCTGCGCAAAATGCTGGCGGTCGACGGATGAAGGGAAGGGATGGACGTTCGGGTGGGCAGCGCGCTTGGCTTCGAACAGGCTATAACCGCCGGTGAACACCACATCCGCTACGGACAGCAATTCTTGCTCCAGCCCGAGCAGCTCGGCAGGCGCGAAGCGGAAGTTCGCCAGCTCGTCCATGCAATCATAGACGGTGCAGTCGGAAGCGAGATGCCGCGAGAAGGGCAACATCATCGGCGTATAATACCAGCGCACCCGCGGCCCTCCGGTTTCTGCGACATGCTGGTCCAGGAGGGTTTGGAGGGCTGACATCTGCTCGGCCGGAGCGAATGAGGCGGGCAGGTGCGGGGTGAGGATGGTCAGCCCAGGCTGCACTTCCCGCCGCTCAAGGCGCGGGTCAAGCTCGCCTTCCACTATCGCCTCTTCCCAGAAGTAGATCTGATAGTCGAATGCAAATCGCGACATCAAATGTTGGGGTCGTTGGAAGACAAAATTCCAGCGCAAGTGAGAAAAACACATGATAGTCGGTTTATGATTTGGAGTAGAACAAGAGGAATTATTGTAGATGTAATCTATGTAAGATCGTTTAATCATTTGCGCTAGGCTTCCTGTGGAACAGTAGGAGAACCGAAATTTTCGTTGTCAGTTCCGGGTCTTACGGTATGTTAAGAAGATTCCGTGCTGACGCGATGAAGTCGCATGTCTCTCGGCTGGCTGCTCGACGGCTGCTGGCGACCCGGCTAACGCTTGCGCATGATTCACCAGCCGCTCCGTCTTACGATTGATCGCAATGCGCTCGCTTCAAACTGGCGCTGGCTCGCGAACCAGGCGGGGGTACGAACGGGCGCTGCGGTCAAGGCGGATGGTTATGGCACCGGCGGCGAGGCTGCGGTGGAGACGCTGGCAGCGGCGGGATGCCGCGATTTCTTCGTTTCGACCTGGTGGGAAGCCGAGCAGCTTGGACCGCTGCCGGACTCGCTGTCGCTCGCAGTGCTTCACGGCTTGGGCCCTGACGATCCGGTCGGTTCAGCGCGGCCGGTCCTCAACTCCGTCGAGCAGGTAGCACGCTGGAAAGAGCGCGGGGCTGGCCGCACGTGCGATGTGATGATCGACACGGGCATGAACCGCCTGGGGTTGAGGCCGGACGACGTCGACTGCCTTGCCGGGATGGAAATCGACACGCTGC
Source organism: uncultured Sphingomonadaceae bacterium (assembly GCA_946480515.1). The sequence goes on from CAMLKX010000046.1 coordinate 8,161, forward strand.
ACAGCCACTTGGCGTGCGCGGACGCAGATCATAACCTCAATGGCCGCCAGTTGCAGCGGTTTCGAGAAGTTCGGGAGACGGTGCCGGCTCGACATTACAGCCTAGCGAACAGCGCGGGCATCTGCCTGGGGCGGGACTATAGCTTCGATCTCGTCCGACCTGGGCTCGCGCTCTACGGCGGCATTCCCCGGGCTGAGGCGCGCGACCATATCCGCCAGGTCGCCCATCTCGAGGCGCAAGTGGTCCAGCGCCGGACGATCCGGGCGGGAGAAAGCTGCGGCTATGGCGCGAGCTTCGTCGCCGATCAGGACGTCGAAGCTGCGATCATCAATATCGGCTACGCGGACGGCTATTGGGTCGGCTTCTCGCGCAAGGGCGGCGGTTCCAAGGGAGAAGCGCGCCTCCCCCTGCTCGGGCGGGTATCGATGGACCTGATTGCCCTGGACTGCACTGGAACTGGCGTGAAGGAAGGCGACTGGATCGCGATCGACTTCGCGCTCGAAGAGGCGTCGCAACTCTCCGGCATGTCGCAGTATGAATTGCTTACAGGGCTGGGATCGCGGTTTGAGCGGCGCTGGATTTAGGCGCAGGCGTTTTCGGCTTGTAGGCGCACAGGTCAATGACCGGGCAGCGCCAGCACTCCGGCTTGCGTGCCTTGCAGATGTAGCGGCCGTGCAGGATCAGCCAGTGATGGGCGCCGCGCCGGAAAGGCTGCGGCGTCACCCGATCCAGCCTTTGCTCCACCACTAGCGGAGTCTTGCCCGGCGCTAGCCCGGTTCGGTTGCACACCCGAAAAATGTGCGTGTCGACGGCGAACGTCTCCTCATCGAATGCCGTGTTCAGGACGACGTTGGCAGTCTTTCTCCCTACGCCTGGAAGCTGCTCGAGCGCCTCGCGAGTGCGCGGGACTTCGCCTCCATGTTCCGCCAGCAGCCGCTCGGACAGGGCGATGACATTCTTCGCCTTGGTGTTGAACAGGCCGATCGTCTTGATCGCATCCTTCACGCCCGCTTCGCCGAGTTCAACCATCTGCACGGGCGACTGAACTTTGGCGAACAGCGGCCTGGTTGCCTTGTTGACGCCAGCATCGGTAGCCTGAGCCGACAGCACGACTGCCACCAGCAAGGTGTAGGGGTTCACATACTCGAGTTCCGTCTGCGGATCCGGATTGGCCTCCGCGAGCCGACGGTAGAATTCGAAAACCTTGGCTTTGTTCACGCAGCGGCGATCACGTCGCGCATGCTGTAGAGCCCAGGCGGCTTGCCGCGGAGAAAACGCGCTGCGGCCAACGCCCCGCGGGCAAAGATCAGTCGGTTCTCGGCCCGGTGGGACAAGATCAGTCGCTCTTCGGGCCCGGCGAATACGACATCATGGTCGCCAGCAACCGTCCCCCCGCGCAGTGACGCGAAGCCGATCGCGCCAGATGACCGGTTGAGGCCGGTGCCGTCTCGGCCACGGTCGCTGTTCGACGCCAGCGGGATGCGCCGTCCCCGGGCTGCAGCTTCGCCGAGGGCAAGGGCCGTGCCCGACGGAGCATCCGCCTTGAGCTTGTGGTGCATTTCCAGCACTTCAATATCCCATTCCGGTCCGAGTGCCTTGGCGGCCTGTTCGACCAGTTCGACCAGCAAGGTCACACCGAGCGATGTATTCGCGGCGCGCAGAACCGCCAGCTCCCGTGACGCTTCCTTGATCCACTCGCCCGCCGCCTTGTCCAGGCCGGTGGTGCCGATCAGGATCGGAGTCGATCGCGTGCGGGCATGAGCGAGGCTCGCGGGCAGGGCGGCTGGCGCCGAAAAGTCGATCAGCACCTCGCCATTGTCTTGATCAACGACAAATCCTCCGTCGGCCTCCGCCGCAGCCGCGATTGCCTGGCCCATCCGGCCTTCGGGCGCGAACAGCGTTACGCGGATCGGTGGATCATCAGTAGGCATGCGGTGCCTCATGGCCTAGCGTCTCGCCCGGCGCAACCGATCCGGACTGCGCTTAGGGCTTCAGGCGTTCTGCCAATGCCACGGCGGCAGCGGGCGCTCGAACCTTCGCGCCATTGATCATAAACAGATAGCAGTCACGTCCGTCCTGCGACCATTCGCGTGCCTGGGTGGCGAACGCATCCAGCGCCGCATCATCATAACCGCTCGAAACGTCTTCGTTCATCCGCTGCAGACGGGCATAGGTGAAGCTTGCGGTCTGCACGTCGATGCAGGGGATTTCATCATCGTCGCTGAACACGATCGCGATGTTCCTGGCCCGGCACAGGTCGAAGAAGGCGTCATCGCGGAAGCTATCATGACGCGGCTCGATCGCATGGTGCAGCGGAACGCCATCCTGCTGCTCGGGGAGGAGATCGACAAAGCGAGCGATATCGTCTCGGTCGAACCGCCGCCGCGCGGCGAGCATCCTGAACGCGGTCTCCGCGGCCCCGGTGCGCAGCA
>CAMLKX010000047.1 GCA_946480515.1 uncultured Sphingomonadaceae bacterium
TGGAGCTTGTTCGCGACGCTGTTCAAGCTGCCGCACCGGAGAGAGACGGTAGTCGAGTTTCATGGCCGCGAGATGAAGCTGTCCGCTCGCCCTCCGCAGAAGATCTCGATTGATGGAGAGATTGCGGCCGTCACTCCCGTGACCGTATCGGTGGCACGCGCTGCGGTGTGGGTGGCGGCTCCGAGGGGATAGCACCCGCTTCGTCATTCCCGCGAAAGCGGGAACCCAGTTTTGGTTCCTTGCTGGGTCCCCGCTTTCGCGGGAATGACGGGGAAAGAGAGCTACCCCAATCGCGCCAGCGCCGCGCTCAACCGCTCCGCTTCCGCCGATCGGGCCTCATGATCCGCACGCGCCTTCTCGACCGCTTCGGGCTTGGCGCGTTCGGTGAAGCTGGGGTTGCCAAGCCGCGCCGCCAGGCTGTCGCGTTCCTTCTCCGCAGCACCGATGGCCTTGGATAGCCGCCCACGCTCCGCTTCGAGATCGATCGCCTCGCCGAGTGGGAAGGCGATCGTCACGCCGTCGACAAGGATTTGAGCCGAACCCGCAGGGATGCCGTCGGTTTGAACGGGCTCGCCTAGCTTGGCCATGCGGGCGATCGTCGCCGCATTACGCTGCAGCCGATCCAGCATCGCGCCATTTTCGCCGATGATGTGCGGAGTCAGTGAAGCACTCCATGGCACGTTCAATTCAGCGCGCATTGCCCGCGCCTCAGCAATGATCCGGACCAGTGTATCGATAGCTCCAGCCGACGCTGAATCGCGCTCGGCTTGCGGCTCCGGCCACTCGGCGACGATCAGGTCGTAAGGCCGCTCGCCCATGCTGTGCCACAGCTCTTCCGTGACGAACGGCATGAACGGGTGGAGCATGACCAGGATCTGATCGAACGCCCATGCCGCGACGGCCTTCGTCTCTTCGTCGAATGCGCCCTTTACCAGCTCGACATACCAGTCGCAGAAGGTGCCCCACACGAAGTGGTAGATCGCGTCCGCCGCTTCATCGAAGCGGAACGCAGCCAGCGCGCGGTCGAGCCGGGCCAGCGTCTCCACCACCTCGCCGATGATCCAGCGGTTGACCGGCAGTTCGGCGGAAGGCGCGGCAATGCTAACTGACGCCCCTACCCCATTGCCCTTCAGGAAACGCGCTGCATTCCACAGCTTGGTTGCGAAGTTGCGATAGCCCTCGACGCGTTTCTCATCGAGCTTGATGTCGCGGCCTTGGCTTTCCATTGCCGCCAGCGTGAACCGCAGCGCATCCGCGCCATATTTGTCGATCAGTCCGAGCGGATCGAGGGTGTTGCCCTTCGACTTGGACATCTTCTGGCCCTGTGCGTCGCGGACCAGACCGTGCAGGTAGAGCGTCTTCCACGGGACCTCGCCCATGAACTCGATGCCCTGCATCACCATCCGAGCGTCCCAGAAGAACAGAATGTCGAAGCCGGAAATCAGCACGTCGTTCGGATAATGGCGGGCAAGGTCAGTGCCGGCCCGCGGCGTCCATTCTCTTCGCCCCTCCCCTTCAGGGGAGGGGTTGGGGGTGGGGCGGCTGGAGCTGCTCGGCTCCCCCACCCCTCCGCCGCTTCGCGGCTCTTCCCCTCCCCTGAAGGGTAGGGGTTTTTCATCGGCTGCATCCGGCCAGCCGAGTGTCGCGAAGGGCCACAGCGCTGAGCTGAACCAGGTGTCGAGCACGTCTTCATCACGACGCAGCGGCTTGTTTCCGGCCTCGGCCCGCGCCTCCTCCTCCGTCTCGGCCACATAGACCGTGCCGTCATCGTCAAACCACGCCGGAATCCGATGACCCCACCAGAGCTGGCGCGAGACGCACCACGGTTGGATATTCTCGAGCCAGTTGAACCAAGTCTTGGCCCAGGTCTCCGGGACGATGTTGATCTTGCCCGAGCGCACCGCCTCGATTGCGGGTTTTGCGAGCTTTTCCGCATCGACATACCATTGATCGGTCAGCCACGGCTCGATCACCACCCCCGAGCGGTCGCCGAACGGCGTAGCGATCGTACGGTCCTCGACCTTCTCGAGTGCGCCTTGAGCATCAAGCAGGGCGACCACCTGCTTGCGCGCCTCGAAGCGGTCCAAGCCGAGCAGTTCTTCGGGAATGCCGCCGCACTGCACGATGCATCCCTGTGCATCGAGCATGTTCAGCATGTCGCGCGGCTGGATTCCGGCGCGGCGGCCGACCTCATAGTCATTGAAGTCGTGGCCCGGGGTGACCTTGACCGCGCCGCTCCCGAGCTCCGGGTCGGCATGCTCGTCGGCGATGATCGGCACCTCTCGGCCGGTGATCGGCAGGCGGACCAGCTTGCCGACCAACGCTCTGTAACGCTCATCCTCCGGATGAACCGCGATCGCCATGTCGGCCAGCATCGTCTCGGGCCGGGTCGTCGCGACGTGGATCACGCCCGACCCATCGGCCAGCGGATATTTCAGGTGCCAGAACTTGCCCTGTACCTCGCGTGTCTCGACTTCCAGATCACTGATCGCGGTCTGGAATTTGGGGTCCCAGTTGACCAGCCGCTTGTCGCGGTACAGCAGCTCGCGGCGGTAGAGCTCGACGAACACCTTGGTGACGGCCTTCGAGAAGCCCTCGTCCATCGTGAAGCGCTCGTTGGCCCAGTCGCAGGAAGCGCCGAGCCGCCGCAGCTGGCGCGTGATCTGGCCGCCGCTTTCGTCTTTCCACTGCCAGACGCGCTCCAGGAACGCTTCCCGGCCAAGGTCGGTACGCTTTTTCTGTTCTTGGTCGAGTTGGCGCTCCACCACCATCTGGGTCGCGATCCCGGCATGATCGGTGCCGACCACCCAGAGAGCATCCTTGCCCTGCAGCCGCGCATGGCGAATGAGAATGTCCTGCAGCGTATTGTCGAGCGCATGGCCGATGTGCAGCGAGCCCGTGACATTGGGCGGTGGCATGACAATTGTGAAAGCGGTCGCGTCGTTGCGAGCAGGGCGGAACAATCCTTGCTCTTCCCAGTGAGCATACCAGCGGGCCTCGATCGGGCCCGGCTCAAACGTCTTTGAAAGCTCGGTCATCGCGGCGGCGGTTAGCCGGACCGGCGGGACGCTTCAACCGCGCTCGCAATGACGATGCTACAGCGGCGTCCCGGTGATGCGCGAGATCTCCCGCTTCACATGCTCTTCGACAATGTCGGGCAGATGCTTTTCGAGCCAATCCTTGAGGATCGGGCGAAGCATTTCACGAACCATCGCCTCGAGCGGATTGACCTGCGGCGCAGGGGAGGTTGCAGCCACCTGCTGCAGGTTCGCCAGCGTTTGACGGCTTGATTCCGCGATGGTTTCGGAAACCAGCGGCGGCCCAAGATCGACCGGCTCCGGCTCCGGTTCCGGCGCGATTGGCGCAACCGCAGGCTCGCTCCACGGCGTCGCATCGGCAACTTCGTCGAGCTCGAGGATGTCATCCTCGGGTTCGGGTGCCGTAGGGGGCTTGAGATTGGAGGATACCGTTCCCCGAAGTTCCTTTTCTTCGGCGATCACTTTCTTGATCGACGCAAGGATGTCTTCCATCGACGGTTCGCGGGCGGGTTCAGTCATCGCGTCTTCTATCGCTTAACGGGATGGTGAAGTCACCCCCGCCTCTTCCTGCGGCGTGACAGTGCGGGTCGAGGCCGGCACATGGCGCCGGTCCCCTGCCCAATCGCTCCAGTCGCGTGCGACCTGGCGGTAGTTCCCGAGCGGATCGTACAGTGGCCCGCCTTCGAGCCCGAGGTCGTCGGCTTCGGCCTGACCCATCGCGTTCAGCAGCTGGAAGCCCGCGACATAGGCGTCGCGCCTGGCGGTCACCAGCAGCACCTGGGAATTGAGCAACTCCTGCTCCGCGTCGAGCACGTCGAGGATGGTGCGCGTGCCAACGCTATTTTCCGCCCTTACGCCCTCCAGCGCCAGCTCATTGGCTTTGACGGCCAGTTCATTGGACGAGATCGCTTCCAGCGCAGCTTTGTAATCGGCGAACGCCGAACGGGTCACGGACACGACCGACCGCTCGGTCTCGATCCGCTGCTCGAGCAAGCGGCCCTCGATCGCCTGGCTCTGCCGGATCCGTGCAGCCGGCAGCCCGCCCTGATAAAGAGGCACCCGTCCGACCAGCCCGACGCTGGTTTCGGTGCCGGTGCGGGTCTCCTCAAACGTCGTGGGGTTGATGCCTGGAGCGCCACGCAGCGTGTTGACATAGGTTCCCGACGCGACACCGGACACGGTCGGTAGACGCTGGGCGCGAGCGACTGAAACGTCATAGCGGGCGGCTTCCGCCTGTCGCGTGATTGCAATGAAATCGGGATTATTCGCCAGCGCAACCCGGACCGCCTCGTCGGCCGTGGCCGGAAGCGGCGGCAGCGGCGGCGGCGGCGCCAGATTGCCGGGGCGCTGGCCGATCACTCGGCGGTAATTCTCCTCACTCGCGGTGAGCCGCCCCTGGGCCAGGAACAGCCGTGAGCGGGCAAGCGACAGCCGGGCTTCCGACTGGGCGACGTCGGTGCGGGTCAGGTCGCCGATCTGGAACCGGTCGCGAGTGGCCTCGAGGTTTGTCTCGAGCACCTTCACATTATTGGCGTTGAGCTCAACCGTCGCCCGGTCGCGCATCACATCCATGTAGGCGGCAACCGCCTCGGTGAACACGTCGCCCTCGATCGCGCGCAGGGTAGCTCGACCGGCCTCGACCCGAGTTCGGGCCGCCCGGACAGAGTTGCGGACGCTTCCACCACTGTACAGAGGGAGACTGACGTCGACCCCACCGGTGAGCTGCGGCCCCTTGCTTGCGGTCGTCTGAAGGACCCCCCTGCGCGTCAGGTCGCGGTTGATGCCGATTTGGCCCGACACCGTCGGGCGACCACCGGCTCGCGCGATCGCCACGTCGGCGTCATTCGCCTTCAGCGACTCCCGCTCCGCATTCAGAGTGGGATTGACCCGGTAAGTCGTTGCCAGCGCTTCACGCAGCGTGTCCGCGAGAGCAGGGCTAGAAGCCAGCAGCGCTGTCGCCGCGGTCATCGCACCAAACACTCTCACGCGACATCCCCTCAAAAGGTAAAAGCAACCGGGCGCTCAAATCCCGGCAGCTCGGCAGCATTGACATCGGCGATCGACCGCATCCCGACACGGTCGCCGACCTTCGATCCGACGACCAGCCGGCAGACCCCCTGCTCCTTCACCACCGCCCCCAGGCGACCTCCGTCGCCAAGTTGCGCAAGGATGGCATCGGGCAACGCGGCAATGGCTGAGTCGATCAGGATCAGATCATAAGGCGCATTCGCGGCCCACCCCTGATGGAGTGGACCGGTGACAGGCTGCACCCGAGCAATGCTTGGAGTGAGCAAATCCTGGCCAAGGGCGACAACGTCCAATCCGATCTCCGCCAGCACCGCCGCCGAATAACCGGTCGCGGCACCGACCACCAAGGCCCGCTCACCCGGCCTCGGTTCAAGGGCACTCAACAGTCGGCCAAGGACGATCGGCGGAGACAAGGCCCGCCCCTTGCCAATCGGCACGACGACGTCCGCATAAGCGATCGGCCACTGCTCGGCAGGAATGAAGCGCTCCCGCGGCACTGTTCCCATGGCCGCGAGCACGCCACGGTCGATGACGCCGAGCGGGCGAAGCTGGCTATCGATCATGGCCCGGCGGGCGGCGGCAAATTCTAGGCTGTCCGGAGGCCGGGTCACGACTGTCCTATGTCTTCGATACAGTGGAGGTTCAATCCGCTCTTAGCGGCGGGAGCGGGTCACGCCAAGCATCTGAACACCGTCTGACGAATTCAAAAATTCGGAGGGTGCGGCTAGCTGTCGATGCCGAACCCGATCTTCAGGGAGACCTGATACCGATCGACGGTCTGGTTGGCGATGTGACCGCGGACTTCCGTAACCTCGAACCAGAGCAGATGATTAACGGTCTTCGCTGTTCGAGCGATTGCGGACTGAATTGCATCTTCGACGCTGGCCGATGACGTGCCCACGACTTCGATGACCTTCATGACATCGGACATGGCGGACCTCCCTGTTTGATCAGCCGCGCGTGGCGGCAATTAGAGAATTCGTGAGGCGCCCCGCCAGTTCCCCGTGGGTCAGGCCATGGTGGGAATGATGAACGCGCTCTCCCCCTGCGCGCCGCCATCCGGCCACCGCTGGGTCACGGTCTTGGTCTTGGTCCAGAAGCGCACACCTTCCATGCCGTGTTGGTTGATGTCGCCGAAGCCCGATCGCTTCCACCCGCCGAAGGTGTGATAGGCCACCGGCACCGGGATCGGCACGTTCACGCCGACCATTCCGACATTCACCCGGGCGGCGAATTCGCGCGCGGCGTGTCCGTTGCGCGTGAAGATGGCGACGCCATTGCCATATTGGTGCTCGCTCGGCAGCCGAACCGCCTCTTCGAAATCGCGAGCGCGGACCATCTGCAGCACCGGCCCGAATATCTCCTCCTGGTAGGAGCGGAAACTCGGTTTCACATGGTCGAACAGGGTGGGGCCAATGAAGAAGCCCTGCTCATGGCCCTGCAGTGAGAAGCCCCGGCCATCCACTACCAATTCACCGCCTTCGTCGGCGCACATCTGGATATAGTCCTCGATACGCTTGCGGTGGGCTGCGTTCACGACCGGCCCATAATCCGCATCCGGATCGGTGGAGACACCGACACGCAGCTTGTCGATTGCGGATACGAGCCTATCACGCAGGGCTTCCGCGGTGTCGTCCCCGACCGGAACGACGACCGGCAACGCCATGCAGCGCTCACCGGCTGAACCGAAGGCAGCGCCCGTCAAATCGGTGACGACCTGATCAAGGTCAGCATCAGGCATGACGATGCCGTGGTTCTTGGCGCCGCCGAACGCTTGGACCCGCTTTCCATTCGCGGTGCCGCGCGAATAGATATAGTGGGCAATGTCGCTGCTTCCGACGAAGCTGATCGCCTTGATCTCCTCCTGATCAAGGATCGCGTCGACCATCTCCTTGTCGCCATGAACGACCTGGAGAATGCCATCGGGGAGTCCGGCCTCCTTCATCAGTTCGGCAAGCCGCACCGGAACCGACGGATCGCGCTCGCTGGGCTTAAGGATGAACGCATTGCCGCAGGCGATCGCAACCCCGAACATCCACATCGGGATCATCGCCGGGAAGTTGAATGGGGTGATGCCAGCGACGATCCCAAGTGGTTGCCGCATAGAATAGACATCGATGCCGGGCCCGGCGCCCTGGGTATATTCACCCTTAAGTGCATGCGGGATGCCGCATGCGAACTCGATCACTTCAAGCCCACGCTGGATGTCGCCTTTGGCATCGTTGACGACCTTGCCATGTTCGGACGACAGGAGCCGGGCGAGTTCTTCCATGTTCTGTTCGACCAATTGATTGAACCGGAACATGACTCGGGCGCGGCGCTGCGGGTTGGTTGCCACCCAGCCGGGCAGCGCGGCATTGGCCGCTTCCACCGCGCGCTGCAGATCGGATGCAGTTCCAAGCAGGTCGCTGCTCCGGCCCCCCGGAGGCTCGCTTGCGCCCGCTATGAAATGATCGATGATGCGCATGGCCATGTTCTCAATACGAAAAATGTCGTCGCGAATTCCCTAGCGTGAACATTTTGCGTGCGGAAGGCAGCACGAAGCCACGCAGCGAAGCCTTCCCCTGGCGCGTTAGGATCGAGGAATTGGATTGCCTGATTGCGATCCGCATTTCATTGGCGGTGAGACATGCCTCGTAAAATTTCTTCCGGCCTGCCCTCCCGCAGACAGATCTTGGAATTCATCGAGAGTTCCGGACAGCCCGCCGGAAAACGCGAAATCGCGCGCGCCTTCGGCCTGTCCGGCCATGACAAGATCCTGCTCAAGGCGTTGCTCAAAGACATGGCCGACGAAGGGCTGATCGACTCCTCGCCGGGCCGCGCTTTCCACAAGGCCGGGGGGGTACCGCGAGTGACAGTGCTCCGCGTCGCAGAAGCGGACGACAGCGGGAATGTCTGGGCCGTCCCGGAAAATTGGCAGGGCGAAGGTCCAGCGCCACGGCTTCGGGTCATCGAAAAAGGCCGCCGGAGCGCGCTGGGGGTCAACGACCGCATCCTCAGCCGCACCGAAGAACGTGGCGCGGGTCTGGTCGCCCACCCAATGAAGAAATTGGCGCGATCGGCCGAGCTTCTGCTCGGGGTTGTTCATCGGGAAGGCGAACGCTTCTGGCTGCGCCCGGTGGACAAACGCGAACGGCGCGAGCTTCCGATCTCCGACTTGGGCTCAGCCGAGGTTGGCGACCTCGTGCTTGCGGAGCCGTCTGGCCGCCCTCCGCGGGTAAGCGCCCGGGTGGACGCGATCCTGGGCGATCCGTTCGCCCCCCGCAGCTTCAGCCTCATCGCGATCCACAAGTATAGCCTGCCGCACGAGTTTGGCGATGAGGTGATCGAGGAGGCAAGGACAGTTGCACGCCAGGCCCTCGGCGAGCGCGAAGACCTGCGCCACCTGCCGATCGTCGCCATCGATCCCGCCGACGCGCGCGACCATGACGATGCGATCTGGGCGGAAGCACGCGAGGACGGCGGCTGGAACGCGATCGTCGCGATTGCCGACGTCAGCTTCTACGTCCGCCCCGGCTCCGCGCTCGATCGCGAAGCACGGCGCCGCGGCAACAGCGTCTATTTCCCCGACCGGGTCGTGCCGATGCTGCCGGAGGAGCTGTCCGCAGACATCTGCTCCCTCAAGGAGGGCGAGGATCGCGCCGCGATGGCGTGCCACCTGGTGGTCGGCAAAGATGGAGTGCTGAAATCCTGGCGTTTCTCGCGCGCGGTGATCCGGGTCGCGGCCAACATCGCCTATGAGGACGCGCAAGCCGCAATGGATGCCGCAAGCGAAGCTCGGATCGAAGTGTCTTCGCCAACCTGCTGGATGCCCGAGATCGAGGGGCCGGTGCCCAAGGAGCTGGTCCACACCGCGCTCAAGCCGCTGTGGGGATGCTGGCAGGCGCTGTTCGCGGCCCGGCAGAAGCGGGAGCCGCTCGAGCTCGACCTGCCCGAACGTCAGATCGCCCTCGACGAGAAAGGCCGCATCCTGTCGGTCGAGCCCCGCCAACGGCTCGATGCGCACCGGCTGGTCGAGGACTTCATGATCGCCGCCAACGTGGCCGCCGCCAAAGCGTTGGAGCACAAAAAGTCGCCGGTGATGTATCGCGTGCATGAAGCGCCCGGCCGCGAGAAGCTGACTGCCTTGAAGGATTATCTGGCGACGTTCGGTGTTGAGTTCGCGCTTGGGCAGGTCATTCGTCCCGCCACCTTCAATCGCATCATCGAGCGCGTCGGCGACAGCGATGCCCGTCCGGAAATCATGGAGCAGCTCCTGCGGGCGCAGACTCAGGCGCGCTATTCTCCGGAGACGCTCGGTCACTTTGGGCTCGCGCTTGGCTCCTACGCCCACTTCACCTCGCCGATCCGCCGCTACGCCGACCTGCTGGTCCACCGTTCGCTGGTCGGTGCGTACCGGCTTGGCGAGGGCCGTCTTCCGCCAGGTGATGAGGAGCGGTTCACTGAAATTGGCGAACAAATATCGATGCTTGAGCGCCGTGCCATGGAGGCTGAGCGTGAGACGGTAGACCGCTATGTCGGGGCCTATCTGGCGGACCGGGTCGGCCAGCTGGTCGAATGCCGGATCACGGGCGTGCAGCCGTTCGGCTTCTTCGCCACGGTCGAGGGTCTCGGCGGAGACGGGCTGGTGCCGGCTGCGATCCTTGGAACGGAGTATTACCGCTACGATGAGACTACCAAAATGTTGGTCGGCGAGAACAGCGGCGACAGCTATCGCGTCGGTCAGCGGCTGACTTTACGATTGGCGGAGGCCAACCCCATCTCCGGGGCGTTGCAATTCGAGCTGCCGGAAGGCCGCGGAGCCGCCGGCCCGCGACGCGACCGGATGCGCTCTGGACCGCGCCGCGGGAGGCCGGGGAACATCCGCCACCAGTCCCGCCGCAGCTAAGCCGCAACATTCCCGGTGCCGGGCGGTTGTGCCCGCAGACAGGATGGACCCATGGCCAATTACAAGATCGCGATCGTCGTCGGCAGCCTCCGCAAGGACAGTCTCAATCGCAAGATTGCGCGCTCGATGTGCGCGCTGCGCGGGGACAATCTCGAATGCGGCATGATCGAAATCGGCGATCTTCCGCTGTTCAACCAGGACTTGGAGGCCACTCCACCCGAACAGTGGGTCCTCTTCCGCGAGCGGATCAAGGCGGCGGACGGTGTTCTGTTCTGCACCCCCGAATATAATCGCGGGGTGCCGGGAGTGCTCAAGAACGCGATTGACGTTGGCTCGCGCCCCTATGGCCATAGCGTGTGGGACCGCAAACCGGCCGCGATCATCAGCGCCTCACCCGGAGCGATTGGCGGCTTCGGGGCCAACCATCAACTTCGCCAGGCCTGCGTGTTCCTCAACATGCCGGTGATGCAGCAGCCCGAGGCCTATCTCGGCCATGTCGGCGATGACGCTTTCGGTCCGGACGGTTGCCT
>CAMLKX010000048.1 GCA_946480515.1 uncultured Sphingomonadaceae bacterium
CGCCGATGTCGGCATGTCCTCCGATCACCGCAATTCTTTTGGCGCTCGACGCCAGCGGAAGCACGCCCCGTTCATTGCGGAGAAGAACGAGACCCGCCTCCGCCTGAGCCAAGGCAACTTCTGAGTTGGCCTTATAATCGATGGGCGTGCCCGCGACGGGTGGGGACTCAACCAAGCCATGCGCGAACATCGCCCGCAAGATCCTGCGGACTGCAGCGTCCACCTTCGACTGCGGAATCTGCCCTGCTGCCAAGGCCTGCTCCAGCTCGGGCCCGAAGAACCGCTTGCGATCGAGCTGATAGCCCGACTGCTGGTCCAGTCCCGCCTCCAGTGCGCCCGCCGAATGGACGGAGCCCCAATCCGACATCACGAAACCGTCGAATCCCCAATCGCGCCTGAGCACGTCCGTGAGGAGGAATCTATTCTCGCAGGCGTAGATCGAATTGACCTTGTTGTAGGCGCACATGACTGAGCCGGGGCGGCCGATCTCGGTCGCGATCTGAAACGCGAGCAGTTCGCTTTCGCGCATCGGCGCTTCCGCCATGTCGACGGAGTGAACGTTCCGCCCAGTCTCTTGGTTATTGAGCGCGAAATGCTTGATCGTTGAGATGATGTTGTTGCTCTGAATTCCCGCAATCGCCCGACCACCCAGAACGCCGGTCAGCAGCGGGTCTTCGCTGATATATTCGAAATTCCGGCCAGCTCTGGGATCGCGAATGAGGTTTACCCCGCCGCCGAGCATCACGCCGAAGCCCTTTGCTCGGGCCTCGGAGCCGATCATGGCCCCGCCGCGGTAAGCCAGTTCCGGGTCCCACGAAGAGCCAAGCGCAAGTGAGGAGGGCAGCGCGGTCGCGACATCGCCTTTCCGCTGATGCCCGAGGTTCGCCACCCCAAGGCTGGCATCAGTTTCCGCAACCCCAGGGATTCCCAGACGAGGCACGCCTGAAATGTGGCCGGCGCCGATGGGCAGGGGCGCTCGCTTCGACTGCGGGACCATTAATGGCATGGGGACGCTCAGAAGGTCGAGCTTCTCTTGCTGCGTCATCGCTTTCAGGGCGGCATCCGCTCTAGCATCCGGAGATAGTGACGCATCCAACCAAGGACCGCTGATCTTTCCAGCAACCGTGGGCTGGCTCCGCACGGGGGAATGTATCGAAAGCATTGCAGCGCTGCCGACGATCACAGCGGTTGCCAGTTTGAGTCGTGAATGCGTGATCATGTTCATCGACCGTCCTCTTCCTGATGGGCGGGTTCTAAGTGACAGCAGTGTGACCGGCAAACTCAATATCGTACGGATTGGTTCGATAATATCGGTTCCGGTCCTTCCAAAAACACCGAAGCTGTGGTTAGCTTGCGTCAATGATTGCCCACTGGAATATAGGTTGAAGATCCAGCAGTCGAACCACTCGACAGGTCCATCACGCCGTGGACGTCCTACCAAGGCTCAGGCACAGGCAATTGATAGCGCTATCTTGGACGCGGCTTCGCGGCGCTTTCTCTCGACCGGCTATCACTCCACCTCCATGGAGCAGGTTGCTGCCGAAGCGCGAGTGTCCAAGGGTACGTTGTACGCGCGGTTTGCCACGAAGGACGTCCTGCTCCGCGCTGTCGTGGAGGAGAAAGTTCAGTCCTGGTCCGATGCTTCCAGCAGTCAGCAAGTGTCCCTTGGTGTGGACTTGCATGAACGGCTCACTCACCATGCGAGAACGATCATGTCGTACCTTGCTTCTGAGGATGTCGGACGGATGGAGGCGCTGATTATGGGCGGCCCCGGCTTCCCTCAGCTCGCCTCACTGATGCATGAGATTGGCTTCAATTTCACTGTTAACATGCTTGCCGAGGATATCCGCAATTTCACCCCTGCTACCCACGCTTTGGGGCTCGCACCTGAACGCGTTGCGGAGATAATGCTGTCGGCGATGTGGGGCTGGTACCGCGCGGAGGCGATGGTGAGGAAAGTCGATCTAGAGGAGGCGATGGCCTACGCCCAGAGTGTGGTTGATCTGGTGGTGGCCGGCCGCTCGTTATCGTGAGCCGCTGCACCCATGCATGAAAAATGCCGCGCCGGGGGACTCCCGGCGCGGCATTTCGAAGCCAACTTCTTTGAAGTTACTTCTTCGCCGGAAGCTTCGCCAGATCGGCGTCGATCGCTGCCAGAAGCTTGTCGGTGATCTGGTCCGGCGAGTATTGCTGGATGTCCTTCAGCGTCATCGCTCGGGCCATCTCGATCTGATCGTTGGTGGCCAACTCCGGGATATGCTTCACCAGCACCGCCTTGGCAGCTGCGTCGTCGAGAAGCGTTCCGATTTCGGTGGTCGACGAACTGTAAGTCGCAGACTGAGCCGACGCGACAGTCGGGGCGGTCATGAGGGCCGCCGCAGCAGCGATAAAAGCGAGTTTGCGCATATTCGAATCTCTCCAAAGGCCGAGTCGGCTGGACGGTGAAATACCGTTATCTTGCTTTCTGCACAATGAACTAATCGAACGCGGCCGTTTGCTTTATTGATGCCTAGCTGTGGCAACCACCGTCGACCCGCACCACCTCGCCATTGATGAATGCTCCATCGTCCGACGCCAGCATCGCAATGAGACCGGCGACCTTCGACGGGTCCCCATATTCGCCATTGGGCCGCATCAGGTGAGCGAACAGGGACATGTCGGGATTGTCGGGGAAGCCGCCGGCGCCCATGGCCGCGGTCATCGGCGTCGCGATTCCGCCGGGAGCAACCGCGTTCACCCGGACTCCTCTGTTCATATATTCCCACGCCAGCGTGTGCGTCAGCGCGGCGACTCCTCCTTTACTGGCCGCATAGGCAGCCATGTAGGGGTGGCCGAAAAAGGAAGAAGTGGACGCCGCATTGACGATGTTCCCTTTCGTTTCCAGCAGGTGTGGCAACGCTTCGCGGCAGCTGAGGAAGGTTCCGACGAGATTGATCTGTAAGATGCGCGTGAAATTCTCCACCGTCTCCTCAGTCGAGTGAACGGCTCTGAGGACCCCGGCCATGTTGATCAGCACGTCGAGCTTCCCGGCTGTTCCAATGAACTTCGAAAAGACCTCTTTGATCGCGGCCTCGTCCGTGACCGAGGCAACGGCGTAGGACGCAGAACCAGACCCGCTGGCCTGATCGACAGCCTCTTTCAGTCCATCCTCGTTGAGGTCGACGCCGAGCACAGTCGCACCCTCCGCGACTAGCCGGCAAAGCGTCGCTCGCCCAATTCCCGTGGCAGCACCAGTGATGATCGCCGCCTTGCCTGCAAACCGCTCAAGTCCACTCATTGAAAATCTTCCCTCAGCTGATCCTATCCACTGCCACGAGCGATGAGTTTCAACCGCCCGTGACCTCAATCACGATTTTGCCCCGTACATGCCCCGCTTCGCTTTGTCTGTGGGCCTCGGCGATGTCCTGCAACGGCATGATTACCGCGACCGGGGGCCGAACCGCTCCGCGAGCAACGAGCTCAGCCAGGCCCGCGAGGTGAACGGGAAGGCGCTCGATCGCCACCATGTTGGACTTGATCGTGACCCCTAGACTGGCGGCGGCCTGCTTCTCTTCGGCGCCCGCTTCGGAGATGAGAGTCTCGATCTCGACGAACGTGCCGCCCGGGCGGAC
Organism: uncultured Sphingomonadaceae bacterium; assembly: GCA_946480515.1. Next base: position 3,612 of record CAMLKX010000048.1, read on the forward strand.
CAATTCGGTCGCGTGCGGGAGGATGCTGTCCAGACCGACTGCGTCGAGAACCAAGTCGAACCCGCCCGATGCGAAGTCCCGGGCCTCCGCCAGCATGTTGCCGCCGCGGTAATCAATGGCGAAATCCGCACCGAGATTTTGCACATAGTCGACGTTTGCGGGTGAACAGGTGGCGGCGATCCGCGCTCCCACCGCACGCGCAATCTGGATGGCGATGGAACCGACGCCGCCCGCGCCGCCATTGATCAGAACTGATTGGCCTGCCTTTAGGCCACCAACGTCGACCAAACCGCCGAAGGCCGTCGTTCCGGCAGTTGGCAAGGCCGCAGCCTCGGCTAGCGAAATGCCCTCCGGTAGCGGAGCAAGCATCCATTCCGAAGCGATGCAATATTCAGCATAGGAGCCGTCGAGGCCCTGCCCTTGTCGGGACGTGCCGAAAACCCGATCACCCGGCCGGAACTTCGTCACGCCAGGGCCGACCTCCGCGACGGTCCCGGCGAGATCGAACCCGAGGACGAACGGGAAATGATAGTCGATATACTTGCTTAGCAGGCCACGCCGGGCCTTGCAGTCCGCTGGATTCACGCTCGTGAAGCCAACTTGGACCAAGACCTCACCCTCGCCAGGCTTCGGGCGCCGGATGTCGCCCCAGTGGAGGACTTCGGGCGGTCCGAATCGATCGATCACCATCGCACGCATCGTCTGGTCCACTTCACGAATGGATCGGAGGAGGGAATAGCAGCTGTGATGTGTTGAGTGGTGCCCAGGGACGGAATCGAACCGCCGACACTGCGATTTTCAGTCGCATGCTCTACCAACTGAGCTACCTGGGCTCCCGAGCGAAACGGACGTTCCGATCAAGCGACGCGCTCCCTAACTGTCGCTATGGCCGCTGTCCACCCCGTCCGCTGAGGGACCGGGAACGCGATAGCCCTCATCCAACCAGCGCAGCAGGTCGCGGTCCTTGCATCCGCGCGAACAGAACGGAGCTTGAGCGGGCACCGATGGCTTTCCACAAGTGGGGCAGGGCTTAGGTCCGCTGTTCGGCATAGCCGCCAGACATGGCGAGCCCTGGAACGGTTCGCAAGGTGACCTCGCCGCCAACCTCCCGGGCGAGTTGATCCAGCCAACCACGATTTCGCTCCAGCGCAGCGATGACTGCCGGATGCGCGGCAAGGCGGATCATTCCACTGGCCTTGGCGGCTTGGCGGAGCAGCGCACGCGCCTCGGCATTTGCGCGGTCGGCATAGAGTTCCACCAATGACGCAGACCGGCGCGGGCGGACGACCTGAACGAAGCCGAAGCCGTTGACGGCGGTCCGCTCAAACGGAACATCGCCGAGAGAGGCGTCGAGCGCGGCAGCAGCGGCCTGCCGCGATGATTTTCCAGACGTGGTCGGAAGGTCGATCCCGATGGAGCCTTCGATCCCGAGCCGCCTGATGGCTGCTCCAGCGGCCTCAGCGCCTGACCTCGCGAGTTGCTCCGACGGGAGGAACCCATCCACGTCGATTAATGTCATCGCGGGAGTTGGGGAGATACGCAGCTCGCCGCCCGGAAATCGCACCAGCCCGCTTGCGGCTTCGCCCAGCAGGTCGAGCCAACCAGTCTCTTCGAACAGGTCATTTGCGTGAAAATGGAAAGGCACTTCACGCGCCCCCAACTGCTCGGCCAGGTCGATCACCGCCAGTTCCGCATCAGTGGCTCGACCGATCATCCTCTTCCACGGCTCAAGGCCCGGAATGGATTCCCGCAGGATCTCGAGACGAAACGGCTGACCTTCGCTGATGCCGCTAGGCCTGACCGGAAGCAGTGCCTCGCGGCCATCCGCCAGACGTGCCACCGCGTTCCGGCCATTGCTGCCAATGCTGACTAGCGTTGCGGGGACCACAGAGCCTGCCGGAATGACTTCGTCGAGCTGAATGCGCGCCTCGATGATTGCGCCGCCGCTCACCAGGATGGCGCGGGTTTCACCGATGCCGCGCTCGATCAGCCATTCACGGGAGGGGATAACCCGCCCCTTTCAGCATCGACCGAGTCTCCGCCAGAGGAAGACCCACGACGTTCGAGTAGCTTCCGGCGATGTGGCGAACATAAACCTCGCCATAACCCTGGAGAGCATAGCCGCCGGCTTTCCCGCGCCACTCACCATGACTGGCGTAATAATCGATTTCCTCGGCCGAGAGTCGCTTGATCGCGATCATGGTTTCGACCACTCGACTGAGGACTTGGCCCTGTGGAGTTGCGAGCGCGACCCCAGTCATCACACGGTGCCGCCGTCCGGACAGAAGGTCCATGCAGCGTCGCAGCGTGGCCTCATCTTCCACCTTGGGGAGAATGCGGCGACCGACCGCGACGACAGTGTCCGCTGCCAGCACCATGGCATCGGGTTCACGTTCGGCTACGACCGCAGCCTTCTCGCGCGCCAGTCTCTCCGCATGCGCGCGTGGAAGTTCCCCCCTCGCCACCGACTCGTCGATGTCGGCGGGGACCACGGCGTCAGGGCTGACGCCGATGCGGTTCAGCAGGTCGATCCGGCGCGGACTTGCCGACGCTAGAACCAGTCGCACGGGCTGGACGCCTCAATCAGGCGCCGGGCGGGCCTCCGCGACCCGGCATGAAGCGATAGGTTATGCGCCCCTTGGTCAGGTCGTAAGGGGTCAGCTCGACCAGCACTTCGTCGCCTGTGAGCACGCGGATACGATTCTTGCGCATTTTGCCGGCCGTATGGCCGAGGATTTCATGGCCGTTTTCGAGCTCGACGCGGAACATTGCATTGGGCAGCAGCTCGACGACCCGGCCCCGCATCTCCAGAAGTTCTTCCTTGGCCATTCACATCCTTGCAGCGACAGTTGCGCGGCGCCGCTTAAACGCTCGACCAACAAAAGGAAAGCAGCGTGCGAGCCCTGTTCAAATTCAATGGTCGAGTCCCGAGCGGAGTCTGCACTCCGCTCGAGAGCCGATCGCGTTCGCTAAAGTCCTGCAGCAGCTCCGCCACCGGCCGCCAAGGCCGAGAGCAAAAGCAGGGCGACGATGTTGGTGATCTTGATCATCGGGTTCACGGCTGGGCCGGCGGTATCCTTGTAGGGATCGCCGACGGTATCACCGGTTACGGCTGCCTTATGGGCTTCCGAGCCTTTGCCGCCATAATTGCCGTCCTCGATATATTTCTTGGCATTGTCCCATGCGCCGCCGCCCGACGTCATCGAGATCGCGACGAACAGGCCGGACACGATGACACCGAGGAGCAATGCACCCAACGCCGCGAGCCCCTGAGCCCGGTCCCCGGCAACGAACGAGATGCCGAAGAATACGACGATCGGAGCCAGCACCGGCAAAAGCGAGGGCAGGATCATCTCGCGGATGGCGGCGCGAGTGACCAGGTCGACCGTGCGTGCATAGTCAGGACGGCTTGATCCATCCATGATGCCAGGGTTGTTCCGGAACTGCTCACGAACTTCCTCGACCACCGCGCCGCCAGCGCGGCCGACAGCAGTCATCCCCATCGCTCCGAACAGATAGGGGAGCAGGGCGCCGAGCAGCAGGCCGACGATGACGTAAGGGTTGGACAGGCTGAATAGGGCGTCAAGGTCGGTGTTGACACCGATCTCGGAGCCGAACTCCCGCAGGTCCGCGGTGTACGCGCCGAACAGAACCAAAGCCGCCAGGCCGGCCGAGCCGATCGCGTAGCCCTTGGTCACTGCCTTGGTCGTGTTGCCCACGGCGTCGAGGGCGTCGGTGCGGGTGCGCACCTCATCCTCCAGGCCCGACATCTCGGCGATGCCGCCGGCATTGTCGGTAACCGGCCCGTAAGCATCGAGAGCAACCACCATCCCGGCCAGCGCCAGCATCGCCGAGGCGGCGAAGGCAACGCCAAGCGCGCCCGCCAGCTGGTAGCTGACGATCACGCCGGCGACGATCACCAGCGTCGGTAGGGCGGTGGATTCAAGGCTGATCGCCAGGCCCTGGATGACGTTGGTGCCGTGGCCGGTTTGGGACGCCTTCGCGATTGACTTGACTGGCCGGTAGTTGGTGCCGGTGTAATATTCCGTGATCCACACGATGAGACCGGTCACGGCCAGGCCGACGAGGCTGGTCCAGATCAGGTTGATCGCCGGAAAGGACAGCCCTTCAGCAGTGGTGATGCGCTGGTCGAGGTCGCCCCCGAACACCCACCAGGTGCCGGCGACGATTGCGAGGCCGCCAAGGATCGTTGCCGTCCAGAAGCCCTTGTAGAGAGCGCCCATGATCGACTGCTTGCGGCCAAGCTTCACCATGTATGTGCCGATAATCGAGGTTATGATGCACACGCCGCCAATCAGCAGCGGAAGCGCCATCAACGTCGGGAGCAGCGGCGAGCCCTTCATAAACAGGGCGACGCTGACCATCGTAATGCCGACCGTAACGACATAGGTCTCGAACAGGTCGGCTGCCATTCCGGCGCAATCGCCGACATTGTCGCCGACGTTGTCCGCGATGACCGCCGGGTTGCGGGGGTCGTCCTCAGGAATGCCCGCTTCCACCTTGCCGACCAGATCGGCGCCGACGTCAGCCGCCTTGGTGAAGATGCCGCCACCAAGACGCGCAAAGATGGAGACGAGCGAGGCGCCAAGCGCGAGCGCCGTCAAGGCGGTCACCACGACGCGGTCGTCCGGCGCGTATCCGGCAGGGCCGGTCAGGTACCAGAACACTCCCGAGATCGCGAGCAGCGCCAGTCCGGCGACCAGCAAGCCAGTCACCGCGCCGGCGCGGAACGCGACCGTGAGGCCGCGCTGAAGCCCGCTCCGAGCCGCTTCGGCCGTGCGGACGTTCGCCCGGACCGAGATGTTCATGCCGATGAAGCCGGCCGCTCCCGACAGGATCGCACCGATCAGAAACCCGACTGCGGAGATGCCGCCAAGGAAGATGAACACGATCACCGCAACGACGATCCCGACGATCGAAATCGTCGTGTACTGGCGCCGCAGATAGGCGGACGCGCCTTCCTGGATCGCGCTGGCAACTTCGATCATGCGTTGGTTACCAGGCGAAGCGCGAAGCACCTGCTGGCTGGTGACGATGCCGTAGAGCAGCGCAATGACGCCGCAAACCATGGCGATCAGAACGACAGTCATAATGAGACTTCCCCCCTTTTAGCGGATCGGCTGCCGCAGCCGTCCCCAGTTGGCGCAGAGTTCTAGGAGGGCGTTAAACGCCTGTCCAGCCGATTGGGGTTCAGCTTAGGTGAAGGAGAAGAGCGCTGGCCATTCCGGACGCAAAGCCGGCAAGCGCGATCAGAGTTCGGCGGCTAATCAGGACGATGGACATGACCCAAACGCTCCGGAAGAGGGATCGGGCGTCCCTCGTCGAACAGCGAAGGGGAGGCGCCGGGGACGAGGGACCCGATCGCTGTCATGCTGCACCCCGAAGGTAAATGAAGCGTAAACGGATCAATGTTGGGGGGAAGGGCCGCGAGCAGAGCATAATCGTCGCCGCCAGTGGCAGCGAACATGCGTCCTTCCAGCCCGCCTCCGACAATCGCAATGAAGTCGCGGGAGAGCGGCAGCGCCTCCAGGTTGATCTCAGCTCCGCATCTGCTGGCTGAGCACAACCGCTGACAGTCGAGCAGCAGTCCGTCCGAGACGTCCATCATCGCTGTCGCCATGGGTGCGAGCGCCAGTCCAGCAGCCAGCTGCGGAACCGGCCGGCGGTAGGTCTCAACCAGCAGGCCGGACGCCTTCGGATCGTCAAGCAAGAGCTTCAATCCCGCGGCCGCATCACCGACGATGCCGACCAGCCAGAGCCGGTCGCCCGGCCGCCCTCCGGCGCGCGACGGAGTGCAAGACGAAGCAGAGCCGACCGCGGTCAGGCCCAAAACGCGAGGAGCGTCGTTCGGAAGAGCGATCGTGTCGCCTCCGATCAGCGGCAGGCAATAGCTTGAGCAGCAGGCCTCGACGCCGTCCAGGAACCGCTCTTCCCACGCTTCATCGCCGTTAAGCGCAAGGGAGAGCAGTGCACCTCTGGGAGTGGCTCCCTTGGCAGCGAGATCCGACAGATTCACAGCGACCAGCTTCCAGCCGACGCTCTCCGGCGGATCGAACGGAAAATAGTGAATGCCTTCTGCGATGCTGTCGTGAGTCAGGACGAGACCGTCGAGCACCGCCGCGTCGTCAAGCAGGCCGCGGGCGGCCGGATCGTTGGTCATTCGCCGCAGCCGCTCGTGCGCGCTGCGCTCATCCATCAGGAGCGAACCGCCTTGGCAATAGCATCGAGCAGCCCGTTCACGAACGCGGACTCTCGCTTGTCGAAGAAGGCGTGGGATACGTCGACATATTCGCTGATGACGGTGGCGGTCGGCACGTCCTTGCGCGCCAGTAGCTCGTAGGTGCCGGCCCGCAGGATCGCTCGCATTGGCCGGTCGATCCGCTCGAGCGTCCACCCCGCCGCGAGGCGGCCACGGATTAACTCGTCGATTTCGGCTTTGCGTGCGTCCGTACCGATCACCACATCGTCGAAGAAATCTACCTCGGCTTCCGCGTAGGTCGCGTCCTCAATGGTAGCGCCGAGCCGGTGCTCGTGGAATTCGTGCAGCAGCCGGGCCACGGGAGTGGCCTCCATCTCCAGCTGGTTGAGGCCCTGGGCGGCGGCGAAGACGCCGAAACGCTGCCGGCCGCGCTGTTGGCAGCGCAGGACTGGCTGGCGCTGCTCGCCTTCATCAGCCTGCTCTACGGCGGTA